>NZ_CAUDSG010000003.1:0-65699 GCF_958451995.1 Candidatus Avelusimicrobium alvi | reverse complement strand
GCACTTGAACCGGCGGCTTTCGTATCATCTGATTTACGCACGCGGACCAAAGAAAAATCTTTGGTCCGCGTTGCTTATGCGGGCAACATTTCCCCATATTTGGGCATCTTTATGTCAGCGGCAGCCTGCCTTATTTATAAAGGGCTTGACTCGTTTTTTTTTTTTGATAAATTTTGTAGGACGGTGCTCGGAAGGCAAAATGGATACCCCTGTGTAAAAACGCCCTACAAGCTGTTTTTGTTCGTTCTATCTGTCATTCTGTTTCCCGCTTATCTCCTCCCATAGAATGTTTCGGTGCTGTTTTGCTTGCCGGCGGTCCGTTAATTTGGGCCGGTTCTGTCCGGCCCGTTTATGGGAGAAATAAAAATGAAATTACTTCAACATGCAGTATTTGCGCTGGCGGCCGTGTTGTGCCTGTCGGCTGTAAACGTTTCGGCCGAAACCTTGCCGTATTTTTCGTTGAAAGGTTCTCACAGCCAAATTAAAACGGATAATTTTGATTACGACAACGCTCTCGGCGCCAAGTGGGCCGTGGGCGCGTCGGTCTTGCAGGAATCCGTCGGCTCGCTGCGCGCGGAACTGGAATACTCCGGCGTTTCCGCCAGCTATTTTGAATTCAGCGGCAGAGACAACGGAGACCCGCACTCCAATGAAGACCGCGCCAGCCACCTGGACAGCAAAACCCTGTTCGTAAATATGTATTTTGACGTTAATACCGGCACGATTTTTACGCCGTATATCGGCGCGGGTATCGGCGTGAGCAACGCCTCGGCGGACTACAACTTCCAGAGCGGCCGCTACTCCATTCCCGAAAGCCGCGTGTCCGACTGGAAGCTGGGCTGGAACGTGGGCGCGGGCGTCGGCGTGCGCTTAACCCAACAGCTGACGCTGGACCTGGGCTACCGCTATACGGATTTGGGCCACTTCAGCGGAATGGCCGGCCTGTATAAAGAAGACTACGCCGCCGGCTCCACCTGGAGAACGCAGGAAGAAAAATTGGATTTTGATTTGACTTCCCACGAAGTGGTGTTAGGCTTGCGCTATACGTTCTAACATCCGCTCTATATAACGGTGCGCCCGGGCATTTGTCCGGGTGCGCTGTTGTATAGGCATACTCTGCTGGGAAAACGTCCGGGCGGAGCACTTGATTTTCTTTACCGTTTGAATAAACGGGGGGATGAAAAAACCCCTCTCCGGTTGGGCGGAGAGGGGTTTTTGTGTGAGAGTGCTTTTTAAGCCAGCGTTTTCTGCGCGGCGATAAAAATATCTTCCAGCGCGCGGAAAATGGCTTTTTCGCCAAAGTGCGGTTCCCACTTCAGGTTCCCCAGCATATCGCTGACGGCAAAAGCCGCCGCACCTTTGGCTTTGCGCCTGGCGCAGACGGCGTAGAAAGCGGCCGTTTCCATTTCCACGGTCAGCACGTCTTTTTGCCGGTAATGTTTCACTTCTTCTTTCGTTTCGCGGAAAATGGCGTCCGTCGTCCAGTTGCGGCCCAGGTGAAAATTTTTTCCGTCCGCTTTAAGCTGTTTGGCCAGCTTGGCGAGCAGGGTTTTGCTGGGGGCGGAGGTTTCGTCCGGGGTGTAGCAGGGGGAGGTGCCGTCGTCGCACAGGGCTTCGGTGCACAGTACAATATCGGCGGGCTGTACTTCTTCCTGCAAGGAACCGGCCAGCCCGATGAATATAAATTCTTTTACCCCCAGCGCAATCAGCACTTCCAGGGCCATCGTCATCCCGGGGGCGCCGGTGCCGAAATTGGTTACGTAGCACAGGTCCCGGTTTTCCAGGGCGTAGATGTCGGCCTCGCAGTTATACTTTTTGTATTTGGCGTGGCTGTCCACGTACCGGGTTAAGGACGAGATGGGGCACAAAATCGCCTTGGAAGGCAATTTCAACCCGGCGGCCACGTGGCGGACGTACCCGGCGGGGGTGGAAATTTCTTTTAATGCGGCTTTTTTCTTTTTCGGGAATAGTAAGGTCATATTTAGTAAAATTTTAAAGTTGTGCAAGATGTACAACTTATACTATACAAAAAAAGAAGGATCTAAATGGAACAGAGTCTTATGCAGGTGTTTACGGAAGGAATCGTGCGGTTTAACGCGGTGTTATGGGGCGCGCCGATGCTGGCGCTGATTGTGGGAATCAGCTTGTATTTTACCTGGAAGCTGAATTTTATCCAAAAACATCTGTTCCATTCCATTTCCCTTTCCGTCAAAAAAAGCAAATCAGCCGGAGCCATCAGCAGTTTCGGCGCGCTTGTCATCGCGCTGGCCGCGATGGTGGGCACGGGCAATATCGTGGGCGTGGCGGCGGCGGTGTCCACGGGCGGCCCCGGCGCGCTTTTTTGGATGATGTTTTCCGCCTTTTTTGCCATGGCCACCAAATACGCCGAATCGGTGCTGGCCGTTAAATACCGCGAGCAAAACGCCGCCGGCGAATACGTAGGCGGCCCGATGTACGTACTTAAAAACGGACTGAATATGAAAAAAACCGCCGCGGTTTTTGCTGTTGCCACGGCGCTGATGGGCTTTGCGGACGCGCTGATTCAAACCAATTCGCTGGTGGATATTTACGGCTCGGTGTTTAATGCTCCCCCCGTGTGGACGACGGCCGTTTTGGTCGTGCTGACGGCGTGCGTGATTTTGGGCGGCGTGCGGAAAATTGCCGCGTTCTGTAAATGGCTGGTGCCGTTTATGGCCGTTTTGTACATTCTGCTGTGCGCGGCGGTTATCGTAACGAATTTGGAAAAACTGCCGGAGGCCCTCGCGTGCATATTTAAAAGCGCGTTTACCGGCACCGCCGTTTTGGGCGGAGCGGTGGGCGTTACCATGAAAGAGGCGGTGCGTTACGGGGTGTCCCGCGGCGTACTGTCCAACGAAGCGGGCAGCGGCAGCGGCGCAATAGCCGCGGCGGCCGCCAAAACGCCCAACTCCGTGCGGCAGGGGCTTATTTCGGCCACCACCGTGTTTTGGGATACGCTGGTGATTTGTTTGCTCTCCGGCGTGGCGGTGGTCATCGCGGGCGACTGGCGCGGCGGCACGCTGTTCGGCGCGCAGCTGGCCGAAAGCGCTTTTTCCTCTCTGCCGGGCGGTTCGTTTTTTCTGCTGGCGTCGCTTTCTTTATTTGCGTTTTCCACGCTGGTGGGGTGGAGCTATTACACGGCGAAATCGGTGCAGTTCTGCCTGGGCGTAAACGTGGAGAAGCCCGTCTACCTGCTGTGGCTTGTCATGATGTGCCTGGGCGGTTTTTTAAGCCCGAAGCTGGTGTGGGAGCTGGCGGATACGGCCATTGCCGTGATGTGCGTGCCCAACATTTTGGCGTTGTGGCTCTTACGGAAAGACGTATTTGCGGAAACGAAAGCCTACCTGGCCGGGGAACTGGCCGCCCGCCGGGGCGCGGCGGAAAATTAAGACGGCAAAAAAACTTTACAAGGCGGTTGTTAGGTGGTATCATTTAAGTATATTACCGGCTGACAGAGGCGAGCGATGTTAAAAAAATACGAAATTGCGGATAAGAAACTGCTGGAAACCGATTCTTCCTCCGCGCAGGTATTCGTGTATACCAACCCGACGGTGGACGAACAGCGTTTTTTGGTGGAATCTTGCCAGATTGACGAACATACGCTCGCTTCCGCGCTGGACCCGGACGAGCTGCCGCGTCTTGAATTTGAGCCGGAGCACATCGTGATGATTTACAAACGCCCGAAAAACTATTCCGGCAAGGACCAGCTGGAATTTAAGGTGGCGTCGGTGGGGATGTTTCTGTTTGAGGACAAGCTGATTGTCGTCCTGGCCGAGGACATTCCGCTGTTTGTCGGCAAACGCTTCCACTCCGTTTCTTCCATTAAAGAAGTGTTTTTAAAGCTCGTTTACAACTCTATTTCCCATTATGTGGAGCACCTGCGCATTATTCATATGATTTCGGAAGAAATTGAAGATAAAATCACCGAATCGGTGGATAACCGCTATTTGCTCAACCTGTTCAGCCTCGTAAAAAGCTTGGTTTATTACGCTGAGGCCATCAGCTCCAACGGCTTCGTGTTTGAAAAAACGCGTAACCTGTCCGCGCGCATCGGCTTTGACGAAAGAGACGAGGAAATGCTGGACGATATCATCGTGGAAAATATGCAGTGCAAAACGCAGGCGGACATTTACTCCAACATTCTGGCGCAGTTATTGGACGCCCGCGCCTCCATCGTCAACAACAATTTAAACCTGCTGATTAAAAAATTAAACGTCATCACGATTTGGATGATGGTGCCGACGCTGGTCGTAAGCGCGTACGGCATGAACGTGGCCCTGCCTCTTTCCCACCACCCGAACGCTTTTTGGATGCTGATGGGCGTGTGTTTAATTTTGGTGTGGCTGGTGATGGTGTACTGGCGGCACAAAAATTGGTAGCGTCCCGCCGCCGTTCGGACGGATTTTGAGGGGGGAACGAAATACATTTCGTTCCTTTCGTCTTTTGCAAAACGCCGGGGCTTGCGCCGAAGGCGGTTTTTAACGTTTCCGCGCGCGTGCGGCGGTGGAAATAAGGTTCATATAATCTGTTTTTCCGGTATAAAAAGCTGTTCTTCCCGGTTTACTTTTGTACACTTTATATTATGCATACTCCTGCTAAACTACTTGTTTTGTCTTGCTGCGCGCCGTGTTCGTGCGCCGTGATTAAGAAACTTTCTGACGAAGGCGTAGACGTTACCGTGCTTTTTTACAACCCGAATATCTACCCTTCCGCCGAATACGAAAAACGCCGTGATGAGCAAAAACGCGTCTGTGAAAGGTTTGGCGTCAAATTCGCGGAACTGCCGTACGAGCCCGAAGTGTGGGAGGCCTGCGTAAAAGGGCTGGAGAACGAACCCGAACGCGGCCGGCGGTGCCGGGCGTGTTTTGAAATGCGCCTTAAAAAAGCGGCCGAATACGCGATGAAGCATAAGTTTGACGCGTTTGCATCCGTTTTAGGGGTGTCGCGCTATAAGGATTTACAGCAGGTAAACGATGCGGCCCGCCAGGCCTGGATGGCCGTGGGAAAGCCGTACGTCGCCGCCAACTGGCGCAAAAACGGCCTGGAGGAGCTGCGTCAGGCGCTTGTTAAAGAATTAAACCTGTACGCGCAGGATTACTGCGGGTGCAAATACAGTATGAGGAAAATCAGTGAAAAAGAAATGGATTAAACGTATTGCCGCCGCGGCGATGTGTGTATTAATTTTATTTTTTGGAACCGATTTGGCGCTGCGCTGGGCGTCTTCCAGCGAATGGATGCGCCGCTTCGCGCTGGAAAAAGCCGCCGCGGCCACCGGGCGCGAGGTGCGCTTAAAAGCCATGTCCGCCAGTTTGATGGGCGTGAAGCTGGACGGGCTGGAAGTGTCCGAAGCGGGCGGATTTAAAAACGGCACGTTTGTGTCGGTTGACCGTTTGCGCCTGCGCATGGCGCTGTTGCATTTACTGCACGGGCATTTAAAACTGCATTCGCTGGCAGTGAACGGCGCGGAAGCCAATATCGTGCGCGAAGCGGACGGCTCGTTTAATTTTGACAGTCTCCTCTCTTCCTCCGCCCCGCAGCCCCAGACGCAGGACCAGCCGGAAGACCCCTTTAACATTACCCTGCACCAGCTGACCGTGCGCCGGGTAAACGTAACGTATACCGATTTACGGCAGCCGGCAAAAGCCGCCGCCAAAGATATTTATGTGGATGTTCAGCGTTTCGGGTTTGACCGGACGTTTTACGCGAAAATAAATTCCACGCTGTCGTATGAAGCGGACGGAAATACGTTTGTCGTGCCGGCGGGGCTCAGCGCGCAGGTGTTGCTGGCGAACCTGGATATGAACGCCGCGCAGGCGGAAGTGTCGGACTTTTCCGCCAAGTATGGGGATGCGGCGGTGAATATGCGCGTGTTTGCGAAGAATTTTGAAAAGCCTTCCGTAAAAATTACCGCGCAGGTGCGTAATTTATCGTCGGATACGATAAAGACCTTTGCGCCGGACGCGCCGGAATTTTTGATTCCGCGGCTTTCCGCGGAAATCAGTTTGCTGGCGGATTTGGCGGCTGAAAAAGTGACGGTGAGCGCGCTTTCGTTCTTGATGCCGGGAGTGCAGGCCACGGCTTCGGGCTATGCCGGTTACGGGAAAAAATTGGCGTACGATTTTAACAGCGCGTTTGATATAAGGCTGGGCGAGCTGATTGCGCTGGCCCCGGCGCTGGCGCGGGAATACAAACTTTCCGGCGCGTTGAACGGGGCGGCGGAAGTGTCCGACCGGCGCGTAACGGCTTCCGTTTCCGTGCAGGAAGCGGGCGGTTTTATCCCCTACGCGGGGGAATTGGCCCAGGTGTCGGCGGAGCTCGCGCTGGATGAATCGGCAGACTTTACTGAAGGCTCCGCAAACGGCAAAATTTCCGGCCGGTTAAACGGGGAAGATT
Source organism: Candidatus Avelusimicrobium alvi (assembly GCF_958451995.1). NCBI lineage: Bacteria > Pseudomonadati > Elusimicrobiota > Elusimicrobia > Elusimicrobiales > Elusimicrobiaceae > Candidatus Avelusimicrobium > Candidatus Avelusimicrobium alvi. Next base: position 59,288 of record NZ_CAUDSG010000003.1, on the reverse strand, counting down.
TCAGCGGAGACTTTAAAGTAACCCAGACGAAACAGGTGATTGACGCGGTGCTTAACGGCTCGGCCAAGCGCGTGGTCCTGCCGCCCGCGCCCGCACAGCAGGACAATGCGGCGGAACCCGAATTTGTGCAGGATACGCAGCTTGCGCCCGCCGAGCGGCAGCCCTGGCCCCTGCCGCCGTTAAACGTACGCACGAACCTTTGGATTGGTTCCATTGACGCGCCGTATTTTTACGGTACGGATATTACGTTTAAGTCGGCCTTAAAAGGCATTACGCCGGATTTGAAAGGCGCGCAGGGCTCGCTGAATTTGGCGATGGGCGGCGGCGAGATTAAAGATTTGTACAAACTCACCAACGCCAACGCGCTGACGAAGGTGTTGTTCCTGTCGCTTAACGTGGTGGGCAAGGTGTTCAATTCGCTTAACGTTTTTGCGGTGCTGAACGGTTTGGGCAGCGGGATTGTATCGGCCGTAGGCGGCGGGGAAGAAGAAAAACCCGCGGATATGGTGGTGCAGACCGTTACGGGCCCGGACGGCGCGCCGATGCAGATTATGGTGCCGTATACGGACCGGAAAATTGAAGGCCGGATGGCGTATGACAAATTTGCCACCGACGTAAATTTCAAAAACGGCACGGCGGACGTAAAGGACGGGACGTTTGTGTCGGACATGATGTCTTTTAAACTAAACGGAACGACCAACTTTAACACGGGCAAAATCAATATGACGGTGCAGGCCGCCCCCGGCAAACACGAAGTGGACGGCATTATGCCGCTGACGTTAAAAGTGGGGGGGACGGTGTCCGACCCGAAGGGCAGTATGAGTATGATTGGGTCCGTCTCGTCGCTGGTTACGCAGGGTATCGGCAACAACTTTGCCAGCCGTTCGGTTAAAAAAGGCATTGGCGGATTTTTCGGGCTGTTTAAAAAGAAATCCGCGCCGCAGGAAGACGCGTCCGGCGGCGATGCGCCGGTAACCTCTGCGGAAACGCCGGATGCCGCCGCCCAAACGCCGCAGGAGGCTGTCGGCACGGTGCCGGAACTATAGTTTTACGGATGTTTTCAAGCAGAACGCCCCGGAGCGCCCATCGGCCCCGGGGTTTTTGATATATAGATAAAAACCCCCGGGCGGCGGGCGGCGCGTCCGGGGCGGATTGTTTTGGGCGGGTGCGGCGGTGTTTTTGGATTTTGCCCGATGTTGCGGATACGCGCCGCCGGGCCCAATAACCCGCGCGGCGCGCTAAGCCGCTTATTTAATTACTTCCTTTACAATCTTATACGGGGCCGGTTTTTTCTTACCGATTTTGACGGCCTGCTTGAACAGGGCCGCGCCGTCCGTCAGGCGTTTTTTATCCGACGCGTAAAGCGTAGCGATGACGTCGCCTTTTTTAACGGCTTCTCCGGCTTTTTTATTCAGCCAAATGCCCGCGCCGTAATCAATTACGTCTTCCATCGTGTTGCGTCCCGCGCCCAGCAGTACGCCCGCCATGCCGGCGGTTTTGGCGTCTATATGCTGGACGTAGCCGGAAGCGTCCGCTTTAAATTCAAACGTAAGCTTGGCGTTTTTAAAGTATTTCACCGGGTTGTCCACGGCTTCGGGGCTGGCACCCTGCCATTTAATCATTTCGCGCAGTTTGGCGACGGCTTCGCCGTTGGCGATTTTTTCTTCCATCAGCGCGCGCGCTTTTTTTATGTCTTTTACTTTGCCGCTGATAAGCAACATACTGGCGGCTTCTTCAATCAGCAGTTCGTAGAAATCGGGCGCGATGGTTTTGTCGCCTTTTAAAATCAGCACGGTTTGGAGCATTTCATTGGCGTTGCCGATGGCGCGGCCGAGGGGCTGGTCCATATACGTAATCAGTGCGCGGCAGTTCAGGCCCAGCAGTTTGGCCGTGTTGACCAGCGCTCTGGCCAGCTTGCGGCTGTCTTCCAGTTTTTGCATAAATGCGCCGGAGCCGTATTTCACGTCCATCAGCAGGCTGTCCACGCCTTCGGCATATTTTTTGGAAAGGATGCTGGCCACGATAAGCGGACGGCTTTCCACGGTGCCGGTGGCGTCTCGCAGGGAATAGAGTTTTTTGTCGGCGGGGGCGAGGTCCTGCGTCTGGCCGAACATACACACGCCCAGCTTTTGGATTTGGCGGTAAATGAGTTTGACGGGTACGCGCACTTCAAAATTTTTCATAGATTCCAGCTTGTCCAGCGTGCCGCCCGTATGCCCCAGCCCGCGGCCGGACATCATCGGCACCGCTACGCCCGCGCAGGCCACCAGGGGGGCCAGCGCCATGGAAATGCCGTCGCCCACGCCGCCGGTGGAGTGTTTGTCCACCGTCGGGATTTTGACGGAGGAGAAATCCAGCCGTCCGCCCGAATGGGCCATGGCTTTGGTGAAAAGGGCGGTTTCTTTGTCGGAGAGCGGGTTTAAAAAGCACGCCATTAAAAATGCGGAAAGCTGATAGTCGGGCACGGTGCCTTTGGCCGCGCCCTGGGCCACAAAGTTAAATTCGTCCTGCGTTAAAGGCTTGCCGTTGCGTTTTTTAATAATTACGTCAATCATTCTCATGGTGCTGCCTCCTTTTTTTAACTGCGTACTGCTGGACTTTCAGCATAGCATTTTATCGCCGGGATGAGAAGAGGTATTCATCGGAAGCGGCCGGAAAGTTTTTACAAGCGCGGCGTTTTCGGCGGAAGCATAGGGGCGGCCGATAAAAAACCCGCGCCTTAAAGCGCGGGTTTTACAAACCAAAAGCGGTTAGGATATTACGTCCAGCGCTTCCTGCGTTTGGGCAAGCGTATCTTTTAACTGTTCAATTTGCGTTTTTATCCGGGCAATCCGTGCGGAAATAAAAATATTCGCGGCCAGCCGTTCGTGCCTTTCTTCCGGCGTTGCGGCTGTGTTTTTGGCCCGGGCGGCCATTATTTGCTGCGCCCGCGCGGCCGCTTCCAGCCGTTCCATGGCTTTTTCCATCCGCGCGGTAAGCACCCCAATATAGGCCCGCAGCGCTTTTTGCCGTTCGTATCTAAGGCGGTTAAACTGATGGTGCGCCGTTTCTTTCGGGAGGATGGTTCCGTCCGGCCACCGTTCTTTTTGCCGGGCGCGTAATTGTCGGGTCTGGTCAATCAGTTTTTTAGACAGCGGGTCCGTCAGCGGGTTATCCAGCAGCCATAAAGCCGCTTTCGGCTCCAGGTACGTAACCGCTCCCAGCACCGCATGGGCGCGGTCCGGCGGCAGAAAAACGGATACGTCCGCAAAGCGGTTGAAATCCTGCTCCGTCCAAACGCCTTCGTCTCTTAATTTTTCAATCAGCATTTTTTGGACGGCAACGGCGTAGCGCCCGAGGGCCCGCCCCTGCGGGAGCTGAAAGCCGTCCGGCGTGTGCACCACGGGAATTTGGTTAAAAATCTGCATATAGAGGCGTACAAAATCGTAGGACAGCAGTTCCGACGCTTCGGCTATCGCGCCCATCAGCAGCTGCTTGTCGGCGGAGGAGAGGGCGGTATCGTTTAAAATCGTGTTCAGCGTGTCGGAGAGGTTTCTGTCTTCGTTGCCGGCCAGCGCGCCGATCAGTTCGTCGTAATCGTCCAGCTGTTCTTCGGACGCGTTGGGAAATTCCAGCGGCGCTACGCGCACCTCGTCCCAGTTAGGGGTGCCCCATACCAGGGAAGGCCGGTCGGAAGCGAGCAGTACATCCATCGCGTCGTGATGGCGCGCGGAGGCCAAAAACATTTTTTGAAAGTTCCACCCCAGCCGGTCCGGCGCGTCCTGCGGGCGCGGTTTTTGGCCGATTAACTGGCCCAGCGCCACGCCTTCTTCATACAGCATTTGGGCCACCTGCCGGCGGAAAACCTCTTTTTCCACCGCCGCGGCATTGACCGGCGGCGCAGGCGGCAGCGCCAGGCCCAGCCGCCGGAGCTGGTTGGCCGGCCGGATAAACTGGGCGGAAACGGCCCAGCCCGGGCTGCGCACAAGTGCGCGGCGGGCTTCCTCTACGGCTTGAAATTGGGATTGCAGCGCATGAAGCTGTGCGGCGGAAAGCACGCCGTTTTTAACGACGGTTTTCGGCGCGGTGGAAGCGGCTTTGAACAGGGCGGGCAGTTTGTCGGCCGGCGTCTGCGCCAGGGCGGCGGAGGCGATGCCCAGCAGACAAAAACCGACCCATAATTTGCGTACGGGAAATTTCATATTTTCTCCAGGATACAAAACTAATTATATATAGGATAAAAAAACTCGCGTTCCGCGGCAAGAGCCTTTGGACCTAATCGGAAGGGGGTCTTCCGGCGCGGGGGGCATAGGTCCTTTTTAAGCGGCGGCGGATGGTAAAACGCGCCGCCCGGTTAACCAGATTTGATATCATATTAAGGTAGACGTTATTTTGTGGAGGCGTTATGAAGAAAATTGTCGTGCCGGGGTGGATTAAAGCCTATTTCGGGTTCATTCTGGCGAACTGGTTGGTTTTTACGCTGTTTCGCTGTCTTTTCCTTTTTGTATTCCGCGCCGCTTTAGTGCCGCAGTCTTACCACGAATTGTGGGAAACGTTTTATGTGGGAGCCAAGTTTGACGCCCGCCTGGCCTGTGCGCTGGCCATTCCCCTGGGGCTTTATTTTACGCTTTGCGCTTTCTGGAAGAGTGCGCGCGCCGTGCGTAAAGGCGTCAGCGCGCTTTACGGCCTTTTGGAAGCCGCCGTACTGCTGGTTTACTTCGCCGATTTTGCGCACTACGCCTATATCGCCATGCGCATTAACTACTCTATTTTCAAATACTCCGAAAACGCCTTGATTTCCCTGCAAATGGCCTGGGAAACGTATCCCCTGCTGTGGGCCGTGTTCGGCCTGTTGGTATGGGGCGCGCTGGGCTTTTGGTTTGTAAACCGCCTGCAAAACAAGGCGTTCGCCCAGGCGGATAATTACCGCTGGAAAGGCAACTTGGGCTGGTTCTTCGGCGGCCTTTTGCTCACCGGCGCGCTGATGTTCGGCCAGCTGAGCCAGTATCCGCTGCGCTGGAGCAACGCGTACCACTCCACCAATAACTTCATCTGCAATTTAACGCTCAACCCGGTGCTGAACATTTACGACACCGCGCGCTTTGTCAAAGCGGACAGCTACAGCCGCGAAAAAACCGAAAAATACTACGATACGGTGGCCAAATACTTGGGCGTACAGCAGCCGGATAAGGCGTCCCTTAATTTTGAACGCTTCGTGGCGGCCAAGCCCAAAGCCGAGCAGAAAGATTACAATGTGGTGGTGATTTTTATGGAGTCGCTGGCGTGGAATAAAATATCCATGACCAACCCGGACATTGACCCGACCCCGTTTGTAAAAGAGCTGGCCGACCGCTCCGTGCTGTTTACCAACTTCTTTGCGCCCACTTCCGCCACCGCGCGCGCCGTATTCGCGACGGTAACGGGCATCCCGGACGTAACTTCTTTCAAAACCAGTTCCCGCAATCCGCTGATTGTGGACCAGCATGTGGTGGTCAATTCGCTGCGCGATTATGAAAAGTATTACTTCATCGGCGGCAGCGCCAGCTGGGGCAATATCCGCGGGATTTTGGAGCATAACCTGACCGACGTGCATATGTACGAGGAAGGCCACTTTAAAAACGAACACCGCAACGACGTGTGGGGCATCTCGGACCTGGACTTGTTCCGCGAAGCCAACCGCATTTTAAACGAAGAACAGAAAACCGAGAAAAAGCCGTTCTTTGCATTCATCCAAACCGCTGGCTATCACCGCCCCTATACGATTCCGGACGACAACGCCGGGTTTGAATCCAAAGACATCGGCGAAGACCTCGCGCACAAGCGCAGCTTTGTCAGCGTGGCGGAATATAATTCCCTGCGGTTTTCGGATCACGCCCTGCGCGAATTCTTTAAACTGGCCGAAAAATCGGATTATTACCAAAACACCATTTTCCTGATTTTCGGCGATCACGGCCTGGCGGCTCCGCAGTCCGACAATATGCCGCGCGGCTATGTGGACCTGAACCTGATTAACCACCAGATTCCGCTGATTATCGCCGGCGGCCCGATTACCAAACCGCAGGTGATTGCCAAAACCGCCAGCCAGGTGGACATCCTGCCCACCGTAATGGGCATTTTGGGCCGCCCGTATTTCACCCGCGCCATCGGGCGCGACGTGCTGGCCGGCCCCGAGCCCGAACCGGGCGCCTTGATTTACGGCTGGGCGGTTTCTCCGGCCACCGTCGGCTTTGTGCAGGGGGATTACTATTATCACAGCCAGGGCGGAAAAGAAGGGCTTTACAAGTACGCGGCGGATAATTACAATGAAGATATCTCTCAAAAAGAGCCGGAGCGTTTTGAGCATATGAAGAACCTGGCGCAGGGCCTGTATGAAACTTCGCGCTACCAGTTCTACCATAACCAAAAACGCGACGAAAGAGACGACTAAGGGGGAACATATGAACGGACTTTGGATTGTATTGATTTTCTTGGCGGTGTGCTGCATTTACGCCGTTTCCGTCTACAACGGGTTTATTCTGTTAAGAAACCGCGTCAACGAGGCGTGGAGCGACATTGAAGTGCAGATGAAACGCCGCTACGACCTGATTCCGAACTTGGTGGAAACCGTCAAAGGGTATGCCAAGCACGAAAGCGGCACGCTGGAAAAGGTAATTCAGGCGCGCAATATGGCAATGGCCTCGCAGGGAAACATCAAGGAGTTGGCGCAGTCCGAAAATGTGCTCACGGGCGCGCTTAAATCCATTTTCGCGCTGACGGAAAACTATCCGGATTTAAAAGCCAACGCCAACTTTATGGAACTCCAGCGCGAACTGCGCGACACCGAGGATAAAATCCAGGCCGCGCGGCGTTTTTATAACGGCAACGTGCTGGCGTTTAATACCAAAATTGAACTGTTCCCCAGCAATATCGTAGCCGCTGTGTTCCACTTTGAAAAACGCGATTTCTTTGAACTCGCGGAAGGGGAGCAGGACGCGCGCAACGCGGTAAAAGTGCAGTTCTAGCGGGGGCCGGATGGCTACCACGTACGATCATATTTCACAAAACAAGCGGCGCACCGTGCTGCTTGTTTTGTTGTTTCCCATCACCTTTGCGCTGTTTACGTGGGTGGCTTTTTCGCTGTTGTTCACGTTTGTGATTCCGCAGGAGAACGTCCGCCCCGGCTCTTCCGTCCAAGGGTATTACGATACGATGGGCGGGGACGATTATCACGTTACTTCCCGTGCGCCGGGCGCGGATATGGTCAGTACGCTTAACGGGCTTATGCTTATCATTCTGCCCGTATGCTGGGGCCTGGCGATGATATGGGTGTTGGTGTCCTACTACGCGGGGGACCGGCTGATACTAAGCGGCACGGGCGCCATTCCTATTTCCAAGCAAGACCAGCCCGAAATCTACAACCTGGTGGAAAACCTGTGCATTTCGCGCGGGCTGCCCGTACCTAAAATCTATATTATCAACGACGATTCCTTAAACGCATTTGCCACCGGGCGGGACCCGCAGCATGCGTCCGTCGCGCTTACCAAAGGCATTGTACAGAAGCTGGAGCGCGCGGAGCTGGAAGGCGTGGTTGCGCACGAGCTCGCGCACGTGGAAAACCGCGACATCCGCTTAATGCTGATTACCGTGGCCGGCATCTCGTTTTTTACTTTCCTGGGCGAAATGTGTTTCCGCCTCGGGCTTTCTTCGGGCCGCGGACGCGACAAAAACAACGCCGGGCTTATTTTTCTGGTGCTGGGACTGACGTGTATGATATACGGCTATGTGGTGGCGCCGCTTATTCGGCTGGCCGTGTCGCGCACGCGCGAATACCAGGCCGACGCCACCGCCGCTTTAACCACGCGCAACCCGGCCGCGCTGGCTTCGGCGCTTCGCAAAATCTCTTCGGACAGTGTGGTGGAATCCCTGGAGGCCCACCCGAGTATGGCTGCGATGTGCATCGCCGTTCCGCTTAAAAAATCCAGCTTGTTTGCCAGCCTTTCGGGGCTGTGGGACACCCACCCGCCCATCCAGGCCCGCATAGACGCGCTGACGGAAATGGACCGGGGCTTCTAGGAGTCGCCTGTGGCTACCGCTTACGATTATATTGAACGCAATAAACGCCGCAGTATCGTTTTAGCCGCGCTGTTTCCGCTGTCGTTTACGCTGTTTGCGTATCTGGCGGTGCTGTTTTTCTATCTGCTTTTGGGCGTACTTTCGTATTATCATTCCACCAATGTGCTTTCGTTTGGCAGTGTATGGCACCAAGCGTTTTTATCCGCGCACGACGCCTGCGCTTGGATTTTGCCATTTTGTTTTGCGGTGGCGGCGTTTTGGGGCTGGATAGCGCTTAAACAAGGAGATCAAATTGTGCTGGACACGGTGCCCGGCGTACGCGTGCTGACGAAATGGGATGCGTATGATGCATATACCCTCCTGGAAAACCTGTGCCTGGCTTCCGGCGAGCCGATGCCCACGTTGTACGTACTGCCGGACGAATCCATGAACGCCTTTGCCGTGGGGATGAGCCCGGAGCGGGCGGGGATTGTGGTATCCGCCGGGCTATTAAAACGGCTGGACCGCGTCCAGCTGGAGGCCGTACTCGCGCATGAAATGGCTCATATCCGCCATTACGACACCCGCCTGATGGCGGTGCTGATTACCTGTTTGGCTTTTTTTACGTTTGCCGGGGAATTTCTCTTCTATGGGACCGAAAAAGAAAACGTGCCCGATAATTACTGGGATCGGCTCGGCCAGCGCCGGCCCCGCTTTCCGCTTTTGATGTATGTGGGGGCCATGCTGATGTTTTACGGGTATTTTATTGCGCCTTCCATCCGTTTTGCTCTGTCGCGCGCGCGTGAATCGCTGGCGGATGCCGAAGCCGCCCGCGCGACGCGCCATCCCCGCGCATTGGCGCGCGCGTTGTGGCGCGTAAGCGAAGACAGCCGCATTGAACTGTTGGACGGATTGGATTTAATCGGTGCGATGTGCCTGGAACGCCCGCAGGGCAAAGAAACTTTGTTTGAACGCTTAAGCGGCGTGGGCCGCTCCCACCCGCCGGTGGAGGAGCGCATCCGCGCACTTAACGATATGGACGGTCTGTTTGACGGGCCGGAGCGGAAATAATTTTATAAGACCGTAAAAAAGCCCCGGGCCTAGTCCGGGGCTTTTGGTTATTGGATGACTTTGTCCAAACTCGGGTCAAAATCAAAGTATTCGTATGGCTCAAATTCAAACATTTTGGCGATGAGGTTCAGGGGAATCACGCCGGTAATTGTATTAAAGTCGCGTGCCGCGCTGTTGTATTTCTTTTTGGAATGCTGCACTTTGCTTTCGGCGTGGATGATGCTTTTTTGGAGTTTTAAAAAATGCTCGTCCGTTTTCAGTTCCGGGTGTTTCATGGCGGCGGTGAACACCTTTTTAAATTTTTGGGTGATTTCGCTCTCGCAGCGTACGCGCTCCTGCAGCGAGCCGGCCTTGCGGCAGGAATCCTTTAACCCGGTCAGCTCGTAGATAAACGGGCGGTCCAGCTCGTCAAAAGAAGCGGCGGAAAGCGCCAGGCTGGGAATCAATTCCGCGCGGTTTTTCATATTGTTGTCCAGCTGCTGCCAGGCGGCCGCGGCCGCCTTGTTTAAAGCCACGAATTTGACGTAAGCCAACATCAAGAGCACCACCAGCATGCACATCGCGCCAAACAGAAACCAAATCACCATATTTCAGTCCTCCCGAGTGTTGACTAACAGACGGATTATAATTACAATGAAGATAACGGCCCGAATCTACTACAAAGTATAATTATTAACCCGAAAGAAATCAAGGACCGTTTGCCGGAAAATTGCTTCGCCGGCGGGTTAATACGCTGGTTTCTTTGGTCGTGCCGGCCATGCGCCGGAACTTTCGTAATTTTTATTCCAAACGGAGGGCTTCATGCTGCTGACGATATCGTCATTTGTCGGGTTTACCGCGCTGGTGCTCGGCTTGTCGTATTATCTGACCAGAAAGAAAGACGCTTCCTCCTCGGAAGGCTATTTTTTGGCCGGAAGAGGACTGACGGGGTGGGTGATTGCGGCGTCCTTGCTGTTAACCAACCTGTCTACCGAACAGATGGTGGGCCTAAACGGCCAGGGCTATATGTTCAATATGTCGGGGATGGGCTACGAAATCGGAGCGTCTTTGGCGCTGATTATCGTGGCTTTTTTCTTTCTGCCCCGGTACTTGAAAAAAGGCTACGCCACCATTCCGGACTTCGTAGGCGACCGGTATGACGCCGCCACCAAGCAGTTCGTCAACTTCCTCTTTTTGGCCGGCTATGTGCTGATTTTACTGCCCACCGTGCTTTATTCCGGCGCCATCGGCATGGGCGGTATTTTTGATATTATGGGCACCTTTAACCTCTCGCCGATGATGGCGATTATCGTGGTGGTGGTGGCCATCGGCATTTTGGGATGTCTGTATACGGTTTTCGGCGGGCTTCGCATTATGGCTATTGCCGATACGCTTAACGGCATCGGCCTGATTATCGGCGGGCTGATGGTGCCGCTGTTTGCGCTTGCGTATGTAGGCGGCGGGGATATCCTGGGCGGCCTTAGCGAAGTGGTCAAATCCCACCCCGAAAAATTCAACGCCATCGGCAGCGCCACCGACCCGGTTCCGTTTGCCACCATGTTTACCGGTATGTTCCTGGTCAACCTGTTCTACTGGGGCTGCAACCAGACCATTATCCAGCGCGCGCTGGCGGCCAAGAACTTAAAAGAAGGCCAGAAAGGCCTGCTGCTCGCGGCCATTTTTAAACTCTTCGGCCCGCTGTATCTGATTATCCCGGGCATTGTGGCGTTTCACATTTTCCAGGACGCGCCGCTTAAAGTGGGCGATATGGCTTACCCGATGCTGGTTAACAAAGTGCTGCCGTTTTACTTAATCGGCTTCTTTGCGGCCGTGCTGTTCGGCGCGATTTTAAGCTCGTTTAACGCCGCGCTGAACTCTACGTCCACGCTGTTTATGTTAAACGTTTACAAGCCGCTTATCAAACCCACCGCCACGGACCACGAACTGGTAACGAAAGGCAAATACGTGGGCATTATTCTGGCGATTTTTTCCATGTGCGTGGCGCCGCTTATCGCCATGGCGCCGTCGGGCTTGTTTAACTACCTGCAAATGGTAAACGGGTTTTACAACGTGCCGATTTTTACGTTGATTATTTTCGGTATGCTTAATAAAACCGCGCCCGCGTGGTCGGCCAAAGTAACGCTGATTTTCTTTATGATCGGCTACGGCCTGACGCAGCTGGGCGTTATCAAGACGGATCTGCACTTCCTGCACATCCTGGCCATTCTGTTTGCCGTGTCGGTGGTATTTATGTACATTACCGGCAAATTCTGGCCTACGCAGAACAAGTACGACGACGGGAAAAACTTAAACGTCGTGGACACCACGCCCTGGAACCTGCGCGTGGCGGTCAGCGTGGCGATTGTGCTGTGCGTGTTCGGCGTATACGTGCTGTTCTCTTCGCTGGGAATTGCGGCGTAAAAGACGGTTTTTGGACAGGGGCGGGCGGGAAAAATTCCCGCCCGCTTTTTGTTTGTGCGGGGAAAAACTTGTTATAATAACTAAACAGAGGAGACGCTTATTATATGACCGAAAACCGCATTAACATTATGGATCCGCAAACGCCCGCGCCCGCCGCGGCCGCCGTTTCGGAAAAACCGCAGGTAGAGTACGCTTCGGTAACGGAGCGCTTCGTCGCACTTTTGATTGATTACGGCGTCGTGTTTATTCCGGCGCAGCTGCTGGCCGGACTGGTGCTTAAACTGCTGGGGCCGGACGCGGAACTGTGGCAGATAGTGGCCTTGTTTGGCGGTATCAACGTTTTGTTTATTTTGTATGAAACCATTTTTTCGTGCGGGGACCGCGTAACCCTGGGTAAGGCGCTGGTGGGGATTGCCGTCGTTAAAAAGGATTTAAGCGGCCCTGTTTCCCTGCCGCGCGCGTTTATGCGCGCAATCGGTTATTACGTCAGCGCGGCGCTTTTAATGTGTGGCTTCTTGCTTGCGTTTTTTGATGACCGCCACCGCGCCTTGCACGATTTTTTCGGCGGCAGCGTCGTGGTGCAGATTCGCCAGAAAACGTGGCTGGAGCGCACGCTGGTGCGATTGTTGGGCGGGGTATTGCTGGCCGCATTTGCGTGGACGGCGTACACGCAGTACTTTGGCGGCGGTTCGCTGCTGCAGGAGTATTATATCCGCCACGCCAAAGAGCATTTGGGTAAAATCGCGCTGCTGGAGGAAGCCCATCGCAGCCGTTACGGGTATTATACGAACGATTTACTGCGCCTGTCGCTCCTGTCGGGCGACCCGGTGCAGTTCCAGCGCGATACGCAAAAAATCCTTCAGCCCAGAGGTTTTAAAATCGGCGTGAAAGGGGATTCTTATAAAATCTCCGCCGTGGCGAAAGACGCCAAAAAAACGCCTGTGTATTATTCTTCCGGGCAGTAAGGAATCTGTTTTAGTGTGTAACGCCGGGCCTTATCAGGTCCGGCGTTTTTACGTTATTTTTTCCGTTTTCCGCTGTGTCTTGCCGGAGGAGACCCGTCCATATTCCCGAAAATTTGGCGGCCCGGAGTCGTGTCCGTTCTGCCGTTTTAAGCAGGTCTTAGCCGTGTTGTTGCCGTTGTGGTTCCGGCCTTCGCCCGTCTATAAAATCCGTTTTGCGCGGGAGAAGCGTTTTATTTGTTTGAGCGAAGCGAGTTGTAAAACGCGCCGCGTAAAACTGGATTTCAGGAGCACTGGCCGGCAGTCTTTTTCTCCCTTTTTCTGCTGCCAGAAAAAGGGGCCTTGACGCGTTTTTTTTTTTTGATAAATTGGGAATATCAACTTATATAAATAGGGGGATATATCCCGTGCAGAAAAGCCTCGGATTTACGCTAATAGAGCTGTTGGTGGTCGTTTTAATCATCGGTATATTGGCGGCGGTCGCGCTGCCGCAGTATGAAAAATCTGTCAAAAAAACGCGCCTGATGCGCGTGGCCCCGCTGGTGAAAGCTTTGGCGGACGCGGAGGAAGCGTATTGGCTGGCTAACGGCCGATATACGCCGTATGCGACGGATTTGGATATTGATTTTCCTGCGGGCGGGACCTCGGCCGGTGCCGCGTCGGATGACGGTTATATGCGTTTTTCGGACGGAACAGTAGTGGATTTGCTGAACGGTTCGGCATATATCGGTGCGACGGGTTCCGTTAGCTCATATGTGACTGCCAGACTGAAAGATTCAAACAACGGCTATGTCCAGTATCTCACATATTCCGCTTACCCGAACACGCGGCTGTGCGTGGGGGAAGAAGCGGTATGCAAAAGCCTGGGGGGGGTGGCTTTTTCCCCCGGTTATTTGGGCTCTTTGGCTTGGAAACTGCCGTAAGCAAATAAAAACCCGCTCCTGTTGGAAGCGGGTTTCTTGTTGAACTGAAAAGCTTATTTTTCCACTTTAATGCCGCGGAACGCCCGGTATAAAACCGCCAGAAGCCCGAATACGACATAGAGGGAAAACACGATAAAAATCACGTCCTGCGGGAAGCGGATCAGCATGACCACCAGGAACACGATTAATAAAAGCGTCCACACGCTCAAGCGTTTTTCGCGTTTGGCTTTAAAGGCCGCATACGGCACGTTGGAAACCATCAGCAAGGACAAAATCAACATCGCAAACCAGACGAAATTATACAGGTGCGGCAGGTACACCGTCAGCAGGTGGATGTTGCGTCCGCCCATATCGCCTTCCATAATGCTGTACGAAATGGCAAACGAAGCCAGCAGCGCGGCGGGAGCCGGCACGGGCAGCCCAGAGAAGTACTTTTTGGAGCCTTCGCCCGCATGGGCCATGGTGTTAAACTTGGCCAGGCGCAGTACGCCGAAGCAGGCGTATACGCACGCAATGGGCGCGCCCCACAGCGGCTGGGTGTGCAGTACGAAAAAATACATTAAAAAAGCGGGCGCCGCACAGAAAGATATGGCGTCCGCCAAAGAGTCCATTTCCACTCCAAAGTCGCTCTCGGCGTCCAGCAGGCGCGCGATGCGTCCGTCAAACATATCAAACACCGCGGCGGCCAGAATTAGCCAGCCAGCCTGGGCGAAGTTGCCCCTGGACGCGGAGAGGATAGAGAAAAAACCGCAGGCCAGGTTGCCCAGCGTAAACAGCGAAGGCGCCGTCATCGCGCCGGTATGTTTCAGCTTATCCACTACTTTGGTTTCTTTTTTTTCTTCTTGCATAGGGGCCTCTATTTCCACAGACCGAGCACGGTTACGCCGCCCTGCACTTTTTGGCCTTCTTTAACCAGTATGCGCACGCCGTCTTTGGGCAGGTATACGGCCACCTGCGAACCAAAGCGCACCAGGCCCAGGTGGGCCCCGGTTTTAATGTCCTGCTGGGGTTTTACCCAGCATTCAATGCGGCGCGCAATAGCGCCCGTGATTTGCTCCACGTGCGCAAACTGGGCGGGGTTTCCGTTCTTAAAAAGCTGGATGAGGTTGCGTTCGTTTTTGTCCGCCGCCGGGTTGTTGGCGAACAGGAACGTGCCTTTGTTGTAGAAAATTTCGCCCGTTTTGCCGGTAACGGTGGAACGCTGGACGTGTACGTCAAAGATAGACAGAAAAATGCGGACCACGACGGAGTTCGGGTCTTCTTCCGTTTTGATGGAAAGGACGGTGCCGTCCGCCGGGCAGGCGATTTCGTCTTCGGCGAAAACGGTTTCGCGCTTAGGGTCGCGGAAGAAGTACGCGCAGAAGCACCCCGCCAGCAGACACAGCACCCCCAGGGTGCGCAGGTCAAAAAACAAAAATACCGCAGCGGCGGCTACGGCGATGGCAAAAAATTTGAGCCCTAAGGGCAAAACGGTGCTGACCCAGCCAAAACATTTGGACAGCGTGCGGTTGATATCTTCTAACATAAGCTTTTCGTACCGGTGGTTTTGATTGAATGGCAGGAAGTATTAAGTGGGCAGGGGGGGACTTGAACCCCCACGACCTTGCGGTCAACAGATTTTAAGTCTGTCGCGTCTGCCATTCCGCCACCAGCCCTCTTATAAATTTATTTTAACAAAAAAATGCGTCCTTTGCACCTTTTTCCGTGCGCGGGCGCATTATTTTTCGGCGGTTTTTAAACCGTTGTAAAATTTGCGGCAGAAAAGCGTTTTGACTCCCAGGCGTTTTAAATCGTCCTGCAGCAGGCGGTCGTCCGTCACGGCAATTACGCGCTGTCCGCTTTGCGCCAGGTAATTGGCCTGCTCGTAAATAATTTGGTCGGCGGACGCATCCTCGGAGAACGAGATGTGCACCCCGCCGCGGTACAGCGGGCCCACGGGGCGGAAAGAACCGTCAAAAATCACCTCGTAGCGGTGCATGGCGTAGCGGTCGTCTAAAGAAATTTCGCTTAAAAATTCAAGGAAATCTTCCGTTACTTCCTCTTCCGTACGCGCAAATTGGTATAAAAAGCTCCGCACCAGGTTCAGCCCGTCAATCAGGTACACGGTCGGTTTTGTGCTTACGTACATATTTGTATTGCCTTTGTCCCGCAAAATTGTTATAAGAAAATGATACAATATAATGCTAATTTACAGGAAGCGTTCTTTGACAATTTCCGTATTTTTACGGGGGTGTAATAGATTCGACGGGTATCTGTTGCCGCCCGGGAGCAAGTGCCGGTTGGCCAGGCCGGCTAAAATAGGGCCAAAAAAATAACTAACGACAATCAAGTCGCTTGGGCTAACGCTTAGTCCCACCGCCCTTTCGGTGTCTTCCATACGCTGAAAGAGTGCGGTTATCATATGGAATGCTGCAAAGCGGGCGCGGTTCGTCCGGCTTTGTTTAAGACACACGAACCAAACCGTAAGCGTGCCGCTTCGCGCTTAGCCTGCGGTTAACTCAGCGAAGCTAAACTTGTAGCGCCCGGATGGAAAGGATGTTCGGACGGGGGTGCGAATCCCCCCACCTCCACTTTTTTTGCTTTAAAAAGCAGGGTTTCAAAAAACAGCCGTGTTTTTAGACAGAAAAGTATGCAAAAAACTTTGCGGCAAGCGCAATAACGGGTGTTTTTACCGTGTTTATAAGTATACGGAAATTGGACGCAAACCGATTTTTACCTTTATAACGGGAGAATTTATGGCATCTGAAATCAAGTTCGGCACCGATGGATGGAGAGGCGTTATTGCCTGGGATTTTACGTTTGAAAACGTGCGGCGCATGGCGCAGGCGCTGGCCGATTACATCAACGAAAACGCCCCGGCCGGAGAAGACGGAAAAGCGCCCAAAATCTTCGTCGGGTACGACAGGCGCTTTATGTCGGATTTGTTCGCGGCCGACATTGCCAGCATTTTCCGCTCCAATAAAATTGACGTCACCCTTTCTTCCCGCCCCATTTCCACCCCGGTGGCCGCGTGCCTGAGCTTAAATAAATTCTGGATGAGCGTAATGGTTACGGCCAGCCACAATCCGGCCAACTACAACGGCATTAAAATCAAGCTGGCGGGCGGGTCGGCCTCGTCCCGCGTAACCAAGGAAGTGGAAGAGTTTATGGACCAAAACTCCGTGCTGTTTCTGTACGGGCAGAAGGCGGAGCAGAAAGATTTGTCCGACGTGTATTTTAAATACGTCGCTTCGCACGTAAACGCCAAAAAGCTGAGTGCCTTTAAAGGCAAAGTGGTGATGGATTATATGCACGGCGCGGCGGCGGGATATTTGGAGAAGTTCATCCCCGCCAAGCAGGTTATCGCGCTGCGCGCGGAGCATGACCCCACTTTCGGCGGCGAACAGCCCGAGCCGGTGGAAAAGAATTTGGCGCTTCTTAAAAAGACGGTGACGGAAAAGAAAGCCGCGCTGGGCGTGGCGTTTGACGGCGACGGGGACCGCGTGGCCCTCGTGGACGAGAAAGGCAATTATTTAACGCCCTGCCTGATTGCCGCCGTGCTGTGCAACCATTTGATTAAAAATAAAAAACTCAAAGGCAAAATCGTGCAGACGGTTTCCATGGGTTATTTGCTCAAACGCATCGCCCGCAAGTACGAAATGCTGTTTGAAGAAGTGGGCGTAGGGTTTAAAAACGTGGCCGAACGCATGGGGCTGGACGATGTGGCGTTTGGCGTGGAAGAATCGGGCGGTTTTGCGTGGAAAGGCAATCTGCCGGACCGCGACGGGCTGAGCGTCGCCCTGGCGTTTTTGGAAATTATGGCCTCCACCGGTAAAAAAGCCAGCGAGCTGTGCGCGGACGTAACGCAGGAATACGGCTCTTCCGTTTATATGCGCCGCGATCTGCCGCTTGCCAAAGCGGTGGACAAAGGCGTAATGGCCGAAAAACTGCGCAAAAAACTGCCGAAAAAAATCAACGGCCGCCGCGTGGCCGAAACCTTGACGTTTGACGGGCTTAAAATTATTTTTGAAAATGACGAATGGCTGCTCCTGCGTCCTTCGGGCACGGAGCCGCTCCTGCGCGTATACGCCGAAAGCGCGACTAAAAAAGACACGCAGGCGCTGCTTGAATTTGGGGAAAAACTGATGGCCCCTTACCAAAAATAAGAGGACTGCATGTTTAAAATCGCGTTAGTGGATGATTCGGTTATCCTGCGTTCGGCTATCAAGAACGTGCTGGAGTCTTCCGGGTTTGAAGTGGTGTTTGAAGCGGGCGGCTCGGCCGAGCTGTTTGCCAAGCTGGACGGCAGCGGCGTGGGGCTGATTCTGCTGGATATTTTCTTTCCGACGGAAAACGGGCTGGACATTCTGGCTAAACTTAAAAAGCATATGCCGGAGCTCAAAGTGCTTGTGGTGACGGGCCTGCGCCAGGACACTATTTTGGAAGAAGCCCAGCGGCTGGGGGCGGACGGCGTGCTGTATAAGCCGTTTGATACGGACGAACTGCTCTCCGCCATTCAACGCCTGTCACATTCATAAATTTTTTGTTGCGGCTGTAAAATCCCCGCCCGGAATACCGGACGGGGATTTTTTGCAAATATGTTGCAAAACACCCCGGGTTTGCGCCCGGGGTGTTTCACGCGGAGAAAACGGGGATTATAATTTCATCCATTTAAATTCAAAGAATACCACTGCCGAGAAAAACAGCACCGGCCCCCAGCCCGCCAGGAACGGATTGATATAGCCGTTTTCGCCGATGGAGGTGAACATGGAAATCAGCCACCAGAACGTAAACGCGATAACCATGGACGCAATAATGTTGATGATTTTGCTTTTGCGGCGCATGCTGATGGCAAACGGCATACCCAACAGACACATAATCACCGTTACAAACGGCGTGGCCAGTTTGGACTGAAGCATGGTTTGCGCCGCGTAGGACGAAAGCCCGCTGCGCTTGAAGAAATGGACGCGCTTATATAAATCCCGGATGCTGAGCAGTTTGTTTTCCGTGCGGTCCACGGACATTTCCGCCGGGTTTAAATTGACGGACGATTCGGCGGTTTCAAAGGTGTGTTCGGTGGTGTCCAGCGGGTCCACAAACGTGCGGCGGATGCCGTCCGAAAACAGCCAGCCGCGGGTTTGCGGGTCCCACACCATCTGGCGGGCCACGATTTGGTCGGCAATGTCCCAATGGTCGTCGTAGGTGTCCAGGGACACCTGGCTCATCGTACCGTGTTTTAAATTCACTTCTTTGGCAAAGAGCATTTGGTTGGGGGACACTTTCAGCACGACGTCGCGCTCAATATCGGGGTTGAAGGAATCGGACGGGCTGATGCGCGTATAATAAATGCGGTTGGCTTTTACGTTAAGGGGGGGCACAATAAATTCCTGCATCAGCATGGTAAGCGCCACCACCAGCAAAATGCACGCCACCACGGGTTTAAACAGCTGTTTGGGCGCAAAGCCGCTGGCGATGCAGGCCGTCCATTCGCCGTTGGACACCATCTCGGAAATGACGGAAATCGCCCCCAGCAGGCACGCTACGGGCATAATGGTGGCCAGCCAGTTGGGAAACGTAGCCAGCGAATAGGAAAGTAAATCCAGGATGGTGGTGGTTCCGTTGCCGAGGTTTTTCATCTTTTCAAAGGTGTCCCCCAGCACCACCAGCGTGGTAAACACGCCGAGCGCAAACAGGAACGGCCCCCAGAATTTTTTGGCGATATAGAAGTAAATCCGCATTAGATATTTAGCCTCTTCTTCCACAGGTATTTAGCCGCGCCGACGCCGGCCAGAATGGGCAGCCACGGCCCGGCGTACGAGAGCCAACCGTATTTTTTGCCCAGGGAAATGCCCAGCGTCATCAGCAGGTAAAACGTAAAGATGATAATTACGCTAAACAGCATTCCCCAGCCTTTGTTGGTGCGTTTGCCGAACGAAAAGCCGATGGGACAGCTGACGAAAAGCAAAATAATCGGGGAGAGCGCCAGCACGTTGCGCATGCTGATTTCGGTGCGGTATTCTTTAACGGTTTCTTCGGAAAGCGGCATTTCGCGCATACGTCTTAACAGCTTGGTGGTGGACATTTCGCCCACGCGCAGCCGGCGCGCGTGCGCTTTTAAAAGAGAAATGCTCATGGTGTATTCGTCAAAATTGGCGGCGATGATGGAAGACGGGTCTTTGGCGTCCAGCCGCTGCATTTGGCCGTCCTGCAGCTGCAGGCCGATGGCGGTGTCGCTTAAAATCACTTTGCCGGTGGCCGCGTTTACTTTGGTGCTCAGCGCCCCGCTGTCTTCTTTTTTAATCAGGTGGATTTGGCTGGCGACGTCGGTATCTTCGTCCAGGTTCTCCAAATACAAATCCCACTCGCCCAGGTTTAAAAACGTTTTCGGCTCCAGGTTTACTTTGGTGATTTTGCTGCGGGCTTCGTTGCGGCGGTTTAAAAATTGCTTGTAGCTGCGCGGGGTGAGCCAGTTGCTCATGGTTACTAAAATGACGGACAGTATCACCGCGCAGAATAACAGGGGGCGTACGATTTCTTTAAACGAAAAACCCGCCGCGCGCAGGGCGATCAGTTCGCCGTGTTCGCTCATATTGGTAAGCGTTAAGAGGATGGCGATTTGAAAGGCCATCGGCGCGCTGAGGCAGAATACGTCCGGCAGGATGTTAAGCAGGGAGGACACAATCCACCCGAAGCTGGTGCCGTACGTCATGGCCATATCCAGCACGCGGATGAAGTGGTTCATAAAGATGACAAACGTCAAAATCCCCAGCACGCCCACAAAGAACGTAAGGAGGCTTTTGGCGATGTATCTGGTAAAAATGCCGATACGCATATATCTTATTCTAACAAAATATCACTTTGCCCGGGCGGGAAATTACGCGCCCTGGGCCCGGACCCACGGCGGACTGGGCCTTTTGGCCCTGGTGCGGACGGCCCCGGTTGGGCTACAATAACTTTATGAGAATTGTAAGCCTCTTTTTATGTCTGTTGCTGGCCGCACCGTCCGTTTTTGCGCAAAAAGTGCCCGTGAAGGGATTTTTGCGCGCGCTGACGCGCAAAACCGAAGCCGTTTCTGTTTCCAATTTGCGCTACGCGCGGGGGGTCAAGCTTCCTGCGCTGTCCGCGGCGTATTCTCCCGCCGGCCGGGCGGCTGAGCTGCGGCGTTTGATGCGGGAACAGCAGCCGGTTCCGCCCTCCCGAAAGCCGGATTTGGCGCCCGCCGCTCCCCAGGCCCTGCGCGGCCCGGCGCTTGCTTGGAACGGTGCGGAGGCGGCCTCTGCGCTGAAAGAAACCGAAAGGCATATCCGTTCGTCTTTAGTGGTTGTGCGGGGGCGCGCGACGGGCGAGGCGCTGGGCAGCGGGTTTGTGGTCCGCTCCTCCTCCGGCAAACTCTATGCGGTGGCCTCGTATCATATTGTGGGGCGGGTGGGAAATATGTTTTCGCTGGAATTGTACCGGGCGGACGGTACGCCGGTGCGTTATGACACGGTCCTGGTTTCCGCCGTCGGCGCATTCGGGCTGAACGCGCCGGACGCCGCGGTGCTGGAACTGCCCTCTTCGGCGGCGGAATATGTCCGGCCGCTGAAAGTGGCCAAAGAAATGCCGCAGCCCGGCGATGAGCTGGTGGTGTGGGGTTCGCCCTATACGGAAACGGCTTTTGCGCGGGTGGATGAGCTGAAAGTGAAACAGGCCGAAGGATTTAAAATAGTGATGGAAAGCAAGGACGTGTCCGATGATTTCAACGGTTTTTGCGGTTCCCCTTTATTAAACGCTAAAGGCGAAGTGGCCGGCATTTACAGCGGGCATGCCCCGGCGGACGAATTTGTGTTTGGGGTGTCTGCGCGCCGCACGCTGGATTGGCTGATCGGCGGCTACGAAGGGGGGATGTCCCCTTACTACGGCTATCAGTTCCGCGGGCGGACGGCGGTGCGGCTGCAGGGCGGAGAAAGCGTGGGGGACGTGCGTCTTTTTGATTCGTCCGGCCGTCTGCTGCAAAAAGTTTATTTGCCGCGTTATGCGGGGCCGTTTGACCCCGCCCATACGGAACGGCTGTTTACGGATGTGCGCCGCGGGGACGTGCTGGAATTTGACATTCTGGTGCACCGGGCGGTGTCCCGCACCGAGCGTTTTGAAGTGCCGTAAAAAGCGGCGGAACGGAATTTTTAAAAGGGGCTCTTAAAAAGGGCCTCTTTTTTATGCAAAAACCGGATTAATACCGATATAAAATAGGCAAATATTATAGAATGGAATAATGAGGTATTTTTTCCCCCTATGAAAATACTGCGGCTCCCGGTCGCCCTTTTGCTCATCCTCCAGTTCGTCGCCGCCCCCCCGGCCGGCGCCGAAACGCTGCCGTACAGCCTGGTGGATAAGGACCAGTACGCCATTTTTGCAGAAGACCAGGCCGCCCGGCAGGAGGAAGAACTCGCCCTGGAAGACCCGCCGGACGACGCGGACCTGCTTAAATACACCAATGAGTTTTGGCGTCAGGCCGTAACGGCGGTGGAAGGCTCTTATAAGCTGGACAAAGGGCCGGAGCCCATTCCCGATTTAACTTTGTTAAACCCCACCCTGTCGCTGCCTCTCTACGGCACCAGCATCGCTTTGACGGGCCGTTATGTGCTGGGCTTTAAAATGGCCGCCAAAAAATATAAAGAAGACGACAACAACAGCGTGGAAGAGCGCAATGACAGCAGTTTT
The DNA here is from genome assembly GCF_958451995.1 of Candidatus Avelusimicrobium alvi. Classification (NCBI taxonomy): domain Bacteria; kingdom Pseudomonadati; phylum Elusimicrobiota; class Elusimicrobia; order Elusimicrobiales; family Elusimicrobiaceae; genus Candidatus Avelusimicrobium; species Candidatus Avelusimicrobium alvi. The sequence goes on along the minus strand of NZ_CAUDSG010000003.1, from coordinate 37,243 downwards.
GAGATGCAGCAGGAAATGCAGCTTAAAATGCAGGGTAAAATCCTGGAACGCGTATTTGTGGATATTGACTACGACGACCAGCGCGAAGAGGAAAAAACCATCTCCGTGGCGTACCGCGGCAAACCGGGCGAACTGGTGCAGCTGGCGGAATTCGGCGATATCAACCTGTCGCTGCCCGAAACGGAATTTATCGCTTACCAAAAACAGCTGTTCGGCGCCAAAATGCACTTACAGCACCAGAACGCCAACCTGTATTTAATCGGCTCGCAGACCAAAGGTTCCAGCAAGCAGAAGCAGTTTGTGGGGAGCAGCGTGTCGGAAATCGTGTCGCTGGCGGACACTTCTTACATTCGCCGCACGTATTACGATTTGACGTTCGGCGGCAACATCCGCCCGTATATTGACGACCAGGGCAATATCCGCTACCCGGTTGACCGCACCGCTTTTAGCGACTGGACCATGCAGATGGGCAGTATTTCCCCGGGTACGGAAGAAATTTATTTGGACAGCAACACCACCTCGTCCGACTATGTACCCGTGGACAAAACGGCCACCGACGTATTGGGCGGCGGCGATTACCAGGCCAAATGGCAGCTGTTGACGCGCGGCGTGGACTATACGGTGGATTACGCCAGCGGCATCATTACCTTTAAGCGCACCATCACGGCCGAGAGCGTGCTGGCCGTGGACTACCGCGACACGCGCGGCAACCAGTTAAGCAACGCCATGGGCACGCCCGGCACCATTAAACTCATCAAGACGGAAAACGACAAATCCGTCGTCTCCGGCGCGGGCCTGGCGACCGAAACCGCCAACAAGCTGGAGCTCAAAACGTATTACAACATCGGCGCGCAGAAAATCACGCAGGACAACGGCAAAGGCAATTTTATTTTGCAATTGCAGGACGCCAACGGCCAGGCCGTTTCCAGCCAGTATTACCAGTACCCGAGCTACATTAACGTGGATTTTGACACCGGTATTTTTGATATGACGTACCGCATCAACGACACCGGCCTCTACGGCGCGACGCCTACGTCCGCGCGCAACCTGACGTTTAAAATCCAGTACGAATCCACCGTAAAAACGTATTTTATTGAGTCGGACATCGTACTCCAGTCCGAAACCGTAAAATTAAACGGCCGCACCCTGACGCGCAACAACGACTATTACATTGACTACACCTCCGGCTTCATCACCTTCTATAAAGGCGATGAAATTACCGAAAATTCCGTCATTGACATTACCTACGACACCACCACCGGCTCCAGCTCCAACAATTCCGTTATGGGCGGCCGGCTGGACTATAAGCTGTTTGATAAAATCGTGATGGGGGCCACGGTGCTGAAAGAAGGGGGAGATAAACCCTCCACCGTGCCGCAGGTGGGCAGCTATTCCAAAGATTTGCTGGTGTACGGGGCGGACATCAACGGTAAAGACATTAAACTGGCCGATCCGCTGTCCGTTGATTTCAGCGCGGAAGTGGCCAAAAGCCAAAAAAAGCAGAACCTGTTCGGCTACGCGATGGTGGACAGTATGAACGAAACCAACGAGCAGGTGGCCGGTTCGCGCGTATTTAAAGACTGGATTATCGCTTCCAACCCCAGCGGCCTGCCGTCGTTTTTGGACTCCATCCATTGGGACACGCAGGACTTGCCGTCCCTGGAAATCAACCCGCACTCCATCGCCAACTACAACGACAAACAGCAAGTGCTGATTTTAAATTACGACTTTACCAAAGGGGTTGATTTTGACGGCCGCGACGAAGTTTCCATCGTCTATCCGTTAAGCCAGAGCGGGATGGACCTGTCGGACAAAACGTCTTTTGAACTGACCATGCTGGGCGAAGAAGGCGGCCCGCAGGTAAACTTTACGTTCGGTAATATTTCCGAATACTCCGACAGCGGCACCGGCATGGACACCCAGTGCGGCACCGGCGTGCCGAAAACCGAAGACGTTTACTGCCGCAGCAGCCTGGCCCCGAATGAAGACATCGGCTGGCTGTTTACCAACCCGGACGGGACGGAAGAACGGTACAATCCGTTTGTAAACAACGTGTTTAACCCGGAATCCCAGCCCAACGGACGCATTGACTCGCAGGATTTAAACGGCAACGGCAAGTTTGACCCGGAAGATATCCCGCTTCAGGGCAACTTCGGTTTTGCGGGTGCGTCCATTAACGGGCTGGTCAACAATACGGCCAGCAACACTTCGTGGCAGACGTACACCATGCCGCTTTTGCTGTCCACCGCGGAAAAAGCGCAGTGGACGGCCGTGCGCCACCTGCGCATCACCCTTAAAAAAGGCCAGAAGCTGAAAGGGCAGATTAAAATCGCCAACGTGTCTCTGTCGGGTACGGCCTGGAACACGCAGAACGAAACGGACCCGGACGTGTTTTCCGTCTCCGGCATTAACAATGTGGACAATACGGACTACGAACCTATTTTTTCGGACCGGACGGGCGACGGGCTGACCGTGTTCAATTATCTCTACGGCTCCATTGAAAATTATAAAAAATCCACCGGCTCCACCAACGCGCTGGACCAGTCGCTCAACATTAAATTCAATACGGACGGCCTGCCCGCCGTGTCCGACGACGCACCGGAAGATTCTCCCGCCGGCGAACGCTACGCCAACCGCAACTTTAGAAGTATGGACTTTACCCAGCACCGCGAGTTCCGCTTTCTGCTGCACGGGGCGGTGGAGCAGGGCACGGGCCGCGCGCTGGACCAGGACGGAACGGAGTTTTTCCTCAAAGTCGGCACCGAAAGCAATTTTGACAAAGTCATCGTGCCCACGAACTTCCGCGGGTGGCGGCTGATTTCGCTTAAAATGGTGGACACGAACGGGGACGGCGTGGCCGATGCGTTTGAAGACGCGTCCGACTCGTCGTACAATGTGCGCGTGGTGCGCCACCGCACCACCGGGGGAATTATGAATTTCCGCGAAGTAAGCTTAATGCTCACCGGCGTGCAGCGCCAGGACGGCACGACGGGCAGCAAGGGCGAAGTGTGGTTAAACGTCATCCATTTGGCCGAGGCCATTACGTTGGACGGCACGGCCTACAAGGGCGACGTGGTGGTCCGCCTGGACGAATGGGGCAGCGCGGGCGCAAAATACAAATACCAGGACAGCAATTTTGAAACGCCGCTGGCCGTATCCAAAAATCAGGAAGTTACGGAAGAAGAATACTTTTTAAAAGTGGATAAAATCAAAGAATTTCCGATGCAGGCCAACCTCACGCGCTCCAGCACCGTAACCCCGATGGTTACCGACAGTACGGACTACAACACCGTCAGCCTGCTGGACAAAGGCAAGGTGGACCGGCAAACCGCCGTGGTGCGCGGGGACTTTATTAAAGAAAATCTGCCCAAAATCGGCCTGGAGTACACGGTGGACAGCGTGGATTACGATGCGATGAAACGCAAGGACAACGCGCGCACATACGGCGCGACGCTGTCCCACTCCGCGGGTTCGTTTAAAAACATTTCCGCCGGATACCACATCACGGATTCGTCCATTGATTACGAGCGCGACAAACATCTGGAATCCGCCAACTATTACAATACCGACGAAAATACCCAAAAAATGAATATGAAGGTGACGTACCAGCCCAATAACAATTTTAACTTTACGCCCAGCTATAACCTAAGCAAAAGCAAGGAAGACCGCACCCAGTACGCCCAAACCGAGCAGAAAGATTACAGCTACCCCAAGGCCATGACGCAAAACACGGGCTTTAACAGCACGTGGAAAATCGCCAAATGGCTGGCGCCTTCGGTCAGCTACAACATCAGCACGGTGGAAAACAACAACCTTACGGCCAAAACGATTTCCGCCGCCGGCAAACAGATAGACGTGGGCGTGGGCGAGGTGAAAACCGTCAACCGCAACGCGGACGGCGGCGTGTCGCTTACGCTCAACGGCAACGAATTTTTCCCCAAAAGCAAATTGTTAAATACGTTTGTCATTTCGTCCAGCTACCGCATTCAGGACGCGGACTCGTGGGCGGATGTGGACAGCGATTTTGATTCGCGCAAAGCGCTCTGGATTCGCAGTTCTTTAAAAGACGTGGGCGAATACGGCTACCGCAAAAGCCTTATTCTGCGCGACACATTCACCTCCACCCAGCGCTGGAGTCCCCTGTCGCAGTACAACCTGGGCGGAGCCGCCGCGCCGTTAAAAACCATTTCGCTGATTAACAACTTTACCAAAACGCTCCAAACCAACGACCAGACCGGCACCGAGTACGATTCCACCAGCTTAACCCTGCCGGATATGACGTTTTCCATCTCGGATTTGGAAAAGTTTTTCTACGGCGGCAAATGGTTTAATTCTTCCAACTTAAAACTGCGTTACAGCTGGGTGGAACAAACCAATAAAGGCACGGACGAGCAATACACCACGCAGTACGGCGGAGACTTGCGCTTTATGCTGTTTAACTATTTTGACACGGTGCTTAACTACACCCGCAAAGAGTCCGACAAGACGGACCTGCGCGTCGGCACCAGTTTGGAAACCGTGCGCGACAACAACATTTCCGCCCAAACTTCTTTCTACATCGGTTCCATGCGCGTCACGCCCAAACTGCTCTACTCCTCGCACGATAAATGGCTGGTGGCCGGCCAAATCAGCGAAAGCACCACCGAAACCACCCCCAGCTTGAACCTGCGGTGGGACTTTAACATCCCGCGCGGGTTTAAACTGCCGTTTATCAATAAAATGTACAATGCCACCAACCGCGTGATTTGGAACACCACCTTCACGTATAAGGACAAACGCTCCCCCGTGGAAGTGAAAGACAACTATAAAATGTTTGATTTCAGCACGTCTTTGGATTATGAAATGTCCCAAAACCTGCGCTTTACGCTGGGCGGCGGATTTACCATCTTAAACCACGCCTACGTAAAAACCGAAGACTACACCGCCTATAACGCGGCGGCCAACATAACCATACAGTTCTAAACGCGTATGAACACTTTTTGGAAAGCGCCTTTTAAACTCTTTCTGCATTTTTGGTTTCCGCGCACCTGTTTTGGCTGCGGGAAAGATTTGGCGTGGCGCGCCGAGGAGCCCTTGTGCCCGGCATGCGCGGCGGCTTTGGCGGCCCCGGGCCCGCTGGTGTGCAAACGCTGCGGCGCGGTATTAAAATCCGGCGGTGCGCACTGCTACGCCTGCCGGGGAAGCAAGGAACGGGAATACAAATGCCGGGTGATTCGTTCGGCTTTTGTGTTTAATACCTCTTCGCGCGCATTGGTGCACGCGTTAAAATACGCCCGGGCCGACTACCTGGCCGGGTATATGGGCGGGCTGATGGCGGAGCGTTTTAAAAAATATCCCGAACTGGCGGACGCGGAGCTGGTTATTCCGGTGCCGCTCTATCCCAAAAAGAACCGCAGGCGCGGTTACAACCAAAGCGAACTGCTGGCAAAAGCGTTCGGCCCGAAAGTGGGCCTGACGGCGGACACCGTTTCGCTTTCGCGCGTGCGCGACACCGTCAGCCAGACTACGCTGGGCCGCAGGGGCAGGCTCCTTAATATGGCCGGAGCTTTTTCCTGTAATAACCGGGCGGCTGTAAAGTGCAAAACCATCCTGTTGATAGACGACGTAGCCACCACCGGCGCCACGCTGGAAGGCTGTGCGGAAGCGTTAAAACAGGCGGGCGCGAAAAAAGTGCTGGCGTATACCTTCGCCCGGGAATAACAGGGGATATGGTGAATTTGAATGAAAAAACCCGGCCGGATGCCGGGTTTTTTAGAATCGGGTTTTATTCCGTTTTAGCCGTTGCATTTTTCCTGCATAATGTCCACAATCATCGGGTCCACCCGGCTCATGCCCACGGTGGAAATACTGCCCAGGTTTTGGATGGTTTCTTCGGCGGTTTTGCCCACAAATCCTTCCACTTCGGTAATGCCGTAATCGTGCACGGCCATATAAGCGGCGCGGATGGCCGCGTCCGTGGAGCTGACCACTTTCAGCGCGCAGCCGCTTTTGGCTCCGTCGCAGAGCATACCGCCGATGTCGCTTATAATGTTGTTAATCGCCAGCGTAACGGCGGGCACGCATTTGCCGCGCTGTTGGTAGACGATGGCCGCCGTCGCGCCTACGCCCGCGGCGATGGCGCAGCCGCAGATGGGCGCGAGTTCGCCGGTAAACACTTTTACGTAGCCGTTTAACAGGTGCGAAAGCGCGATGCTTTTTAAAATCGTTTTTTCGTCCACTTCCATTTCTTTGCCCACTTTCCACGGCACTAAAATGGTTACTACGCCCTGGTTGCCCGATTCGCCGCTGGCCATTACGGGCACGGCCTGGCCGTCCATACGCGCGTCGGCGGCGCAGGCGGTTAAAATTTTGGTGGAAGAAATCAAATCCATTTGCAGCAGGCGTTTGCGGACGAGCTCTTTGATGTAAAAGCCCACTTTTTGCAAAGCCTGGCCCATTTCGGCGGCTTTTAAGTTCATATCCACGCCTTTTTTGATGTACGCCAGGTCTTCGTCGTCGGCCTGGTCGGCCGCGTCCAGCAGGTCCTGCAAGGTGGCGTTTTTGAGGGCGTTTTTAAAATCGTGCGCTTTTTGGGCGCAGTTTGCTTTTTGCGGCGTTTTATCCACTTTTACGTCTGTACCGCAGGATAAAAACGCCACTTCGGTATGGCTGCCGGCAATCACGCATTTGGCCGTTTTGCCGCTTACGCCCGTCAGTGCGGCTTCAATATAAAAGCCGTGCGCGCCGGGGGCCACTTCCATGGTTACGCGGTGCTGACGGATGATTTCTTTGGCTTTGGCCAGCACTTCTTTGTCCGCCGCGCCCAGAATTTCCATATTCAGTTCCGGCTTGGCCAGCAGCATGCCCATGGCTCCGGCCAGCAGGTTGCCTTTTTCGCCGTCCGTATTGGGGATGCGTACGCCCATCCCGTTTTTGTAGGTGCCGGCGTCCAGCTTAAAATCGGCTCTGGCCGCTTCTTCGCCCAGTTCCTTGGCGGCGTGGGCCGCGCACAGGGCGACCGATACCGGCTCCGTACAGCCCATGGCCGGATAAACTTGATATTTTAATACCTCTTTTAAAAGATTCATTATATTTTCCCGTTGGCTTTTAAGCTGTAATGCGCGCCTTTGCCGATGATGATGTGGTCGTGCACCGAAATACCAAACAGCTCCGCCGCCCGGATTACGCTTTGCGTAAGGTTGATGTCTTCCTGGGAGGGAGTCGCGTCCCCGGACGGATGGTTGTGAACTAAAATAATGGCCGAAGCCTTGGCCGCCAGCGCGCATTCCACAATCTTGCGCGGGGATACGGCCACCCGGTCAATCAGGCCGGACGCCACCACCTGCGTGCTCATAACGGTGTTTCGCACCGAAAGGTAGATGACTTCCAAACATTCTTCTTTCCTGCCCGCCAAAGACGCTTTGCAGTAATTCAGCACCTGCTGGGGCGTGCGGATGGTTACGCGTTCTTTTACTTCGTCAAACGAGTACTTTTTAAACACGGCGCGGATGAGTTTTAAAAACTGGGCGGTGTTCTGTCCCACGCCGGGCACGTTGGTTAATTGGGCTGGGTCGGCGTCAAGCACGGCGGCCAGCGAACCGAATTTCTTTAAAAGAGCCCAGGCAATCGGTTTGGTGTCTTTTCGCGCAACGGCGTACGTCAGCAGCAGTTCCAGCGTTTCGTGGTCCAGAAACGAGTCCAGCCCCGCCGATGCGAATTTTTCACGGATGCGTTCACGGTGTCCGATATAAGACGGCTTACTGTTGTTTGGCATAGGGTTTCCTGTTTTTTATTATACCGTTTTTAATGCTACAATAGGTATAATCAAAACGCCGTAAGGCTAATAGGGGGCGCTATGAAAAATATCGTTGTAATCGGCGGGGGCCCGGGGGGCTATCCGGCCGCTTTAAAGGCCGCTTCGCTGGGGGCCAAAGTAACCTTGGTGGAAAAGAACAAAGTGGGGGGCGTGTGTTTAAACTGCGGGTGTATTCCCTCCAAGTCGCTGTTGGACGCGGCACACCGTTTTCATACCGTTCAAACCATTTCTTCGCTGTGCGCGGACGGCGCGCAGGACGCGGCGGACCGGCTGTTCGCCCTGCGCGACTGGGGGAAAATCCAGGCCCGCCAGCAGGCCGCCACGCGCAAGCTGACGCAGGGGATTGGGTTTCTGCTGAAAAAAGCGGGCGTGGACGTGCTGACGGGGGAAGCTTCGTTTGACAACGCGCACACGGTTTCAGTCCGCCTGCCTTCCGGGGAAGAGCAAAAGCTGGAAGCGGACGGCGTGATTCTGGCCGCCGGGAGCGAAGCGTTTTTCCCGCCGCCTTTTGATAAAATCAAAGATAAAATTTACGACAATTCCACTATTTTTGCCATTCCCTCCCTCCCCAAAACGCTTACCATCGTGGGCGGGGGCGTGATCGGCTGCGAGTTTGCGGACTTGATGAGCGCTCTTGGCGTGGCGGTAAGCGTGGTGGAAATGCAGCCGCGCATCCTGCCGCTGGAAGACGAAGGCGCCGCCCGCGCGCTGGCGCAGGCGCTTGCCAAACGCGGCGTAAAATTCTACACCGGTTTAAGCGCGCAGGACGCGGTGGAAGAAAACGGCGTGTTTACGCTTACGCTTTCGGACGGACGGAAAATCACGTCGGACGCGGTGCTGGCCGCTATTGGCCGCAGCGTGGATTTAACCGCTTTAAAAATGGAAAATATCGGCGTGGAATGGACGCGCCGCGGCGTGCAGGTCAACCCCGAAACCTTGCAGTTAAAAGACAATATCTATGCGGTGGGGGACGTGAACGGTTTGTTCCAGCTGGCCCACGCCGCCAGCCGCCAGGGCGAGGTGGCCGCTTCCAATTTATGCGGTGTTCCCGCCGTATATCACAACAATGCGGTGCCGCGCGCCATTTACACCACGCCGGAAATCGCTTCCGCCGGGCTGACCCGCCAGCAGGCCGAAGCGCAGGGGCTGACGGTTAAAAGCCACAAGGCGTTTCTCCTGGCTAACGGCCGTGCCGTGGCGCAGGACCAGACCGAAGGCTATTACGAGCTGTTAAGCGACGCGCAGACGGGCCGGCTGGTCGGGGCCGTATTTGCCGGGGCCAACGCGGCGGAGCTGATTCACGTAGTCGGCGTGGCGCTGGCCGCACAGATGACGGCGGAGCAGTTAAAAGAAGTGATTTTCGCCCATCCGACGTTTGCCGAATCCATTGGAGAGGCCCTGCACCGATGAGTGATTTTTGCATTGTCCTGGTCCGCCCGCGCGACCCGAACAACATCGGCGCCTGCGCGCGCGCCATGGGCAATTTCGGCCTGTCCGATTTGCGCGTGGTGGACCCGTACCCGCCCGTCTGGCGCGAAGCCGTCAGCGCGGTGGGCGCGGCGGACATTTTGCAAAACGCCCGCAAATGCGCGGATTTGGACGAAGCCCTGGCCGACGTGCATTTTTCCCTGGCCTCCACCGCCCTTAAAAACCGCGAAATCAAGCAGGAAATCATCCCGCTGCCCCAGTTAAACGAACGGCTGGAGCAAAATCCCGCCGGGCGCACCGCTTTGGTGTTCGGCAACGAAAAAAGCGGCCTTTCGGGCGCGGACATTGAACGGTGCGACGCCGTGCTTAATATCCCGACCGCCGCCAAACAGCCGTCCATTAATCTGGCGCAGGCCGTGATTTTAACCTGTTACGAGCTTTCCCGCCGGCCCGGTTTTACCGCCCTGCGCCGGCCCGGGGAGGAGCCGGACGCGCCGACGGACGCGCAAAAGGAACTGTTTATCGCGTCGGCCGACGTTTTGTTTGAAAAAGCGGAGTTTAAGACCGATTTCTCCTCCTCCCAGCGCAAGGCGCTCCTGCGCCGGATGCTTACGCGCCAGGGGCTTGCCAGGGAACAGCTCTTTTTCTTAAAAAAACTGGCCGATAAATTGGCGTCCAAACTGCCGTAAATCGTCCGGCCAAAGGCCGGATATTTTGTTAAAATATAGGTAATGCGACAAAGGGGGCATTATGGATTACAACATCCTGGTCATTAACCCGGGCTCAACTTCGGACGACATCGGCTACTACCGGGGGGATAAACCCGTTTTTGAAGTAACTGTGCGCTATTCCCTGACCGATTTGGAGCCCTACGACGGCAAAAACGTTACCGAACAGCTTCCGCTGCGCCGCAAACTCATCCTGGATTACCTGCTGGACCATAAAGTGCCGCTGAAAGAAATTGACGCGGTCATCGGCCGCGGCGGTTTTATCCGCGCGCTGGAAGGCGGCGTTTACGCCGTAAACGACCAGATGGTCAGCGATTTGGAAACCGGCCGCTACGGCGGCATACACGCCAGCAACCTCGGCGGTATTTTAGCCCGCGAAGTGGCCCAGTATGCGGGCTGCCCCAGCTTTATCGCCAACCCGGTGGTGGTGGACGAGCTCCAGCCCGTCGCGCGCTATTCGGGTATGCCCGAAAATCCGCGTATTTCCATTTTTCACGCTTTAAGCCAAAAACGCGTGGCCCGTTTGATTGCCGAAAAACTCGGCAAACCGTATGAAGAGATGAACTGCATCGTCTGCCACGGCGGCGGGGGGATTACCGTCGGCGCGCACCGCCGGGGAAAAGTGGTGGACGTAAACAACGGCTACGAGGGCGACGGCCCGATGACCCCGCAAAGAAGCGGCGGCACGCCCAATTCCGGGCTGGTGCAGATGTGCTTTTCGGGCAAATACACCCAGCGCGATATGCGCCTTAAACTGCGCGGCAAGGGCGGCCTGGTGGCCTATACGGGCACGTCCGACGTGAAAGATTTGGAAGAATTTATCCGCACCGGGAAAAAACGCCCCGGCTCCCTCATCCACTGCACCCGCGAAGAGGCCGAACTGGCCGAAAACGCGATGATTTACCAGATTGCCAAGTACATCGGCTCCATGGCCGTGGTGCTGGAAGGAAAGGTGGATTTTATCGCGCTTACGGGCGGGCTGATGTACAGCAAAACCATCCCGCAGCAGCTCAGCCGCTACGTGAGCTGGATTGCGCCGGTGTACGTGTTCCCGGGCAGCGAAGAAAAAGACGCATTGCGCGAAGCCGCGCGCCGCGCGCTGGACAACCCTAAAATCGTAAAACAGTACAGCTGATTTATATTATTACCCCAAGGAGAATTAAACGTATGAAATTCAAAAGCTTTGCTGATTTGATTGACCAGGTAAAAGGAAAATCAAACAGAGTAGTCGTGCCGGGCGCCAACAACAAAGAAGCCCTGGAAGCCATTAAGATGGCCGATGAGAACGGTCTTATTTCCCACGGGATTTTGATCGGCCCCGTCGCCGCCGTAAAAGAAATTGTGGCCCGGGTGGGGCTGGATGAGAGCAAATTTGAATTTATTGACTGCGAAGACGTTTCCACCATGTGCAAGTTGGCGGTTGATCAAATTCTGGCCGGAAAAGGCGACTTTTTGATTAAAGGCCTTGTGGACACCAAGTATTATATGAAAGCGATTTTGAATAAAGAAGCCCACTTGGTGCCGGAAGGCGCGCTTTTGTCGCACTTTGTATTGTTCAGCACGCCCAAATATAAAAAACCGTTCGCCGTTACCGATTCCGCCGTCGTCATCGCGCCGACCCTGGAACAGAAAGCGAAAATCATCCAAAACGCCGTGAACACCATGCACAAGCTGGGGCTGGAAAACCCGAAAGTGGCCTGCGTGTGCCCGGTAGAAAAAGTGAACGAAAAGATTCCGTCCACGGTGGACGCCGCCGCCCTGGCGCAGATGAACGCCGAAGGCAAAATCACGGGCTGCACGGTGGAAGGGCCGTACGATTTGTACATCTCCCTCTCGCCGGAAAAAGCCGCCGAAAAAGGCATCACGGGCAAGACCGTGGCCGGCGACGCCGACATTCTGATGCTGCCGGACCTGGATGCGGCCAACCCGCTCTATAAAGCCCTTACCTTCTTTGGCGACCGGATGGAAGCCGCCGCCGTTCTGGTGGGGCCCACCATTCCGGTCATCCTGCCTTCCCGCGCCGATGACCCGAAGGTAAAGCTCAACGCCATCGCGCTGTGCTCGTTCTTGAAAGACCAAAAATAACAAGCAAGCAGAAAGGGGCGGCCTTACGGGCCGCCCCTCCCTATGCCTATGAAAGCAAAACTTGTAGCGTTTTTCCGCCGCCATTACCGGCGTTATCACGATATCCTGTTTTACGTGCTCACGCTGTGCGTGATCGCCGTTTCCACTTTTGCCGCCCTGCATATTTCGCGCGTCAAAGATGAAATGGAACGCGAAAATTTGCGGGAGCGCGAAATTCCCGTGGTGGAGTACACCGTTAAAGACAAACCGATTTACGTCGCCTTGCAGGAAGCGGGTCTTTCCAACCAGGAAGTGGCCCAAATCGTGGGCAAGCTGGGTTCCGTGGCCGATACGCGCAAACTCCAAAAGCGCGACACGTATTCTATCTCCGTTGATTCCGACAACCGCTTTATTCTTTTATTGCTGACGCAGGGTTTTAAACGCTATTATGTAGCCAATGTGGACGGTGCGCTGGTGGCCGGAGTGAGCGACGTGGAGATTAAAACGCGCATTAAAACCGCCGCCGGCAAAGTGCAGGGTTCGCTGTTTAATTCTATGCTTGCTAAGGGGCTTCAGGTGCCGCTTATCCTGGATTTTACGGATGCGTTTTCCTGGACCGTGGATTTTAATACCGACACCCGCAACGGCGACGAATACACCGCCCTGTGGGAAGAAAATTACACCGCCTCGGGCGAAATTACCAGCCAGGACCTGCTGGCCGCCTCGTACAAAGGCGCCGAAAACGGAAGCACGACCTACGCTTTCTATTTTGAGGACGATTTTTACGATGAAACGGGCAAAATGAGCAAAAAGATGTTCTTAAAATCGCCTATCAGCTTTCGCAATTACCGCATTTCATCGCGTTTTTCGTACGGCAGAATGCACCCCATTTTAAAAATCCGCCGCCCGCATTTAGGCATTGACTATGCTGCCCCCACCGGCACGCCCGTGCAGGCCGTGGCGGACGGAACGGTGAAATTCGCCGGCCGCAAAGGCGGCTTTGGCAATTTTGTGGAACTGCGCCACGCCAACGGATACACCACGATGTACGGCCATTTAAAAAGCTTTGGCAAAGGCGTAAAATCCGGGGCCAAGGTAAAACAGGGCCAAACGGTGGGTTACGTGGGCAGCACCGGGCTTTCCACCGGCCCGCATTTGGATTTCCGTATTAAAGAAAAGAACAAGTTTGTGGATTTCTTAAAAATGAAAAACCGCAATTCCGCCGTGCGCGACGTGCCGAAAGACAAGCGGAAAGAATTTGAAGAGTTAAAAGTGTTATACTTAAAAGAATTGGACGCGGCCGGCAAAGCGGTCTCAGAAAAACCGGCCGTGCCGGAGGAAAAAGCATGAAGCATAAGAAAATAGCTCTTACCGGCGGCCCGAACAGCGGCAAAACCACCGCTCTTTCGGTGCTGAAAGAGACCTTTGGCCCGCAGGTGGAACTGGTGCGCGAAGCCGCTACGATGATTTTCAGCGGCGGGTTTCCGCGGCAGGACAACAGCCGCCCCCATATTGAAGCCGCGCAGCAGATTATTTTTGTGGCCACGCGGGAAATGGAAAGCCTGGCCGAGCGGTCTTCGGACGCGCAGTTAATCGTGTGCGACCGCGGCACCGTGGACGCAGCCGTCTACTGGCCCGGCGGCGTGGAAGATTTTTTTGCGCGCATGAATACGACGCTGGACGCGGAGCTGGCCCGCTACGACGCGGTGCTCCATCTTTCTCCGCCCGCCAATCCCGCGTTTTACCAATCCACGCACGTACGTACCGAAAGCCTGGAAAAAGCTTTTGAAATTGACCGCAAAATCCTGCAAATTTGGGATAAACACCCCCGCCGGCTGGTGGTGGGCGGTACGGAGCACTTCCTGGAAAAAGCGGAAGTGATTAAGAATTTTGTAGAAAAAATCATTAAAGGATAACTTATGAAAAAAATCGTTTTAACCGGCGGCCCCAGCGGCGGAAAAACCACGGCCCTTTCCATTTTGAAAGAGACCTTCGGCAACAAAATCGCGCTCGTGCAGGAAGCGGCCACGCTGATTTACAGCGGCGGTTTCCCGCGTAAAGACAACAGCCCCGTGCATATTGAGCACGCCCAAAACATTATTTTTTATACCGTGCACCAGCTGGAACAGCTGGCCGAAGCCACCTCTGACGCCAAAGTGATGGTGTGCGACCGCGGATCCATTGACGGCGCGGTATACTGGCCGTACGGCGCGGACAATTTCTTTACGTCCATGAAAAGTTCGCTGGACGCGGAGCTGGCGCGCTACGACGCGGTCATCCACCTTTCTCCGCCGCCCGAGAAAGATTTTTACCAGGCCACCAATGTCCGCACGGAGAACCTCCAGCAGGCGTTTGACATTGACGATAAAATTTTAAAAATCTGGGAAAAACACCCCAACCGCCTGGTCGTTCCGCGCGAGAAACATTATTTTGAAAAAGCGGAAATCATCAAAAATTTTGTAGAAAAACTTATTTCCGAATAATCAAGGAGCTGTAACTGTATGTGGAATCCGTTTAAGAAAAAACAAGAAGAGGACGCCGCCGCGCAGCCCGCGGACGGGAAACCCTCCAAAAAAGAGTCTATTGAAGAGCGCATTGAGCGGGAAATTGATTCGCTCCCCGCGATGATTAAAGGGAAGCTCAAAGACCCGGCCATCAAAAAACGCTTTATTGATATTGCCAAGCGCATGGAAAAAGACGGTGTGGACTTTAAAAGCATCCGCCAGATGAAAAAGTGGATGAAAACGCACGAAGCCGAGCTGAAGGCCGGACAGGCCGGCGGCGCGCCCGCCAAGGTGGAAACCGTGGTGCACGACGGGCCGAAAATCGGCCGCAACGACCCGTGCCCCTGCGGCAGCGGGAAAAAGTACAAAAAGTGCTGCGGCGTTGGCAAATAGCGCGTTTGGCGACTGGAATTTACAAGGACGGGCGGGAATTTTCCCGCCCGTCCTTTTATGAATTCCGCTCACAATAAACCCCGGGCGTAAGCCCGAGGGATGGAGTGTGTATCCCGCCGCAAGAAAACGGAGTTTTCTTATTAAACAGACTGGATCCCGGCTCCATGGCCGGGATGACGGCCAAATTTGTAAATCCTTTCCTTTTAGCGGGGGGCAAAATCAAGCGAAGCTGAGATTTTGGAACAAAAGATACCCCGGGCGTGAGCCCGGGGAGTTTCATGTATAGTAGTTCTCCGTCTGCGCCGGGGATTGTGATTGTACTTTTTATTTAGCGGCATTGTTTAAACAGTGTGGCCCCGTCAGTCGGATGTGCCCGTACAGAGAACCACCCTCCAAGAAACTTTTGCATCCCCAAATGTTTCTCTCCCAAGTATCTAAAAGTACCGTATTTTGTTGAACCCTGGCCAGGCCAGAGAAGGGAGCCCAGGCTCTGGGCCCTGCCCCCGGCAAGGGGGTTGATTTGTTTTTTTTTTTTGATAAATTGGGAATATCAACTTATATAAATAGGGGGATATATCCCGTGCAGAAAAGCCTCGGATTTACGCTTATAGAGCTATTAGTAGTGGTTTTAATTATCGGTATTCTAGCCGCAGTTGCGCTGCCTCAGTACGAAACAGCTGTGGCCAAAAGCCGCGTGGCGCAGGTGCTGCCGTTTATGGCCAGCGTCAAAACGGCGCAGGAAGCCTATTATATGGCAAACAGCACTTACAGCTATAAATGGGACGGGCTGGATATTTCGCTCCCGGCCGGGCTGGAGGTAACGGACTGCATTTCCGGCGGGCGCGATACCGAATGCGTTACCTTTCCTTTTGGCGTGCGGTGCAGTCTGCTCAGCAGCGGCGGCAGCGTCTATTGCAGCGGCGGGGCAAGCAAATTGCCGGAGATAGGCATTTCGTATGATTATGGGGGGAATAAATCTTCGTTGGGGGCGCGGCTGTGTTTTGCCGTGCCGGACAGTACGGCGGAAAAGGTGTGCAAGTCTTTAGGGGGAAAATTTGTAATCAATCAATACGGGCAGAATCGTTACAGTTTTTAGTTGTGCCCATTAAAAAACCCGCGTTCAACACGCGGGTTTTTTAACATACTTAAAGTTTATTTCTGCAGGCGCGAAAGGCGGCCCTGGGCTCTGGAAGCGAGCTTGTCCGTCGGGTAATTGACAATCAGCTTTTGGTAAATGTCAATCGCCTGGGCGTCTTTGTCCTGCTGTTCGTAGGCATAGCCCAAATCAAACATCAGCTGGGGCGCACGCGGGCCTTTGGGGTAGGCCAGCAGGGCTTTTTCCAAAGACTGGGCGTACTTCGTTTGGTCGCGCATCCGTTTTTTAGCCACATTGGCGGCTTCCAGCAGGGAGAAGGTGAACTTTTCCTCATCGGCGCTGAATACGGCCGCCGTCTGGTGCAGGGTGTTGTAGGCCTCGCCGTAGTTTTTGGTTTTTATGTATACGTCGGCTTTGCCCCGGTAGGCTTCGTAGGCGGCCGGCGTATTGCCCAACAGTTCAATGGCTTTGTCGTAATTGATGAGGGCGCTGTCAAACTGTTTGTTGTTTTCGTCCAAAATCGCCATGTGTTTGTAGACGATGCCCGTTTCGGCCGAGCCCGGGAATTCGCGCAGTACATTGGTATAAGCGGCCATGGCGTTGGCGGTGTCTTTTAAATTGTCGGCGTAAATATCGCCGATCAGGCGCAGGCTGGCGGCGCGGTACGGCGTTTTGGGATACAGTTCGCCGGCTTTTTTGTATTGGGCGATGGCGGCCAGGTAGTTGCCGTTTACACGGTGCAAATCCCCGTACCACAGTTCCACTTTGTCGCTGTTTTTATAATCCGGGTTGCGGGCGAAAAAGGATTCAAACGCTTCGGCGGACGGCGCATAAAGCGTGCGGCCGGAGAGCTTGGAAAGCGCATATAACGCTTCGGTTTCGCGGTCCGCGGCGGTTGTGGCGTCCGCCGGCAGAGCGGCCGTAAACAGGGCGGAAGCTTCTTCTCTCCCGGCCGGGGTAACGGACAGCACGGCATCGGCCATTAACGGGTTTAACAGGGCCGCGTCCACCTGCGGGAACATTTTGCGCAGTTTAAAAAGCGTAACCAGCGCGCGGGCGTTTTCCTGCGCGCGCATATACAGGCGCGCCTGCAGCAAAAGAGCGTCCGCCGCGGCGGGCTGTTTTTCGTGCTGCACCGTCCAGGTGCCCAGGCCGTCCGCAAGCGTTTTGGCAAAAGCGCGTTCTTCGCGGCCGGGGTCGGCGGGGAGGGTTAAGGCCTGCTTCTTGTAAAACTCAAGCGAAGCGGCGGCGTCCGCGGCGCGGACGCAGGGAGCGGCAAAAAGCGCCGCAAAAAGGACTAAAAGAAGTTTGCGCATAGTTATCTGTAGTTGGTGAATTGGAGTTCCAGGCCGAAGTCCTGCCCTTTCAAAAGAGCCATGGTGTTTTGCAGTTCGTCTTTGGATTTGGACGAAACGCGCAGCTGGTCGCCCTGGATGGAAGCGGAGACTTTCAGCTTCGCGTCCTTAATGGCTTTGGAGATTTCCTTGGCTTTGTCGGACGGAATGCCCTGCTGGATTTTCACCGTCTGCTTGGCGGTGCCGCCCAGGGCGGATTCAATTTTCTGCGGGAGCATATTTTTAAGCGGAATGCCGCGCTTGGCCACGCGGGTGAAAATAATGTCGCGCAGGGTAGCCACTTTGTATTCGTCGCTGGACGCGAGTTTCAGTTCGTTGTCTTTTTGGTTCAGCTCAATGCTGGAATTGGTGCCTTTAAAATCATAACGGTTGGTAATTTCTTTATTGGCGGCGGCGACGGCCTCCGAAATCACGTTTAAATCCACTTTGGACACAATGTCAAAGCTGTAATCTGCCATAGTAAAACCTCCACAACCGGCCGGTGCCGATTTATTTCCTATATTATATCTTTTTTTGTACAATGATTTTACCGGCAAGCCGTGCCGTGCCGTATACGTTTGCCGCCATATCCTACGGAGGTTGACTCGTACGTTTGCGCCGGGATGTGCCTTATCCGGCGATACTTCTCTTATGAATATCAAAATTCGCTTGACCGTAATGAATTTCCTCCAGTTCGCCGTCTGGGGCGCGTACCTGACGTCTATGGGCACGTTCCTGGCCGGGGCCGGGCTGGCCGAGAAGATTGGTTTGTTTTACGCGGCGCAGGGCTTTGTGTCGCTTTTTATGCCGGCGATAATCGGCATCGTGGCGGACCGCTGGATTCCGGCGCAGAAGCTGCTGGGCATCTGCCACCTGCTGGCGGCGGCCGGTATGGCCGGGGCCGCGTATTTCGGCTCGCTTCCCCAGGTGAGCTTTGCCGCCGTATTCGGCTTATACACGTTTAGCGTGGCTTTTTATATGCCCACTATCGCGCTTTCCAACTCCGTGGCCTACACCGCGCTGCGCCAGGGCGGTTTTAACACCGTCTCCGCGTTTCCGCCCATCCGCGTGTTCGGCACCGTGGGTTTTATCTGCGCGATGCTGACGTCTAACTTTACGGGCTTCCAAAATACTTATGTGCAGTGGTATTTCTCCGCTGTTTTGGGGCTGATTCTGGGCGTGTACTGCTTTACGCTGCCCGCCTGCCCCACCTGCGAAACCAAGGCCAAAACGCTGGCCGAAGCGCTGGGCCTGAAAGCGTTTGCGCTGTTTAAAGAAAAGAAAATGGCCATTTTCTTTATCTTCTCCATGCTGCTCGGTATGTCTTTGCAGATTACCAACGCCTACGCCAACCCGTTTATCAACGGCTTTAACTCTTTGGCGGGGTTTGCGGGCTCGTGGGGGGCCAATAACGCCAACGCGCTTATTTCGCTGTCCCAAATGTCCGAAACGCTTTGTATTTTGCTGATTCCGTTCTTCTTAAAACGCTTCGGCATTAAGAAAGTGATGTTAATCAGTATGTTCGCGTGGGTGCTGCGCTTTGGGTTTTTCGGCATCGGCAATCCGTCCACCGCGTCGGGCATTGTACTGCTGATTCTTTCTATGATTGTGTACGGCGTGGCGTTTGACTTCTTTAACGTATCCGGTTCGCTGTACGTGGACAAAGAAACCGACCCGGTCATCCGCTCCAGCGCGCAGGGCGTGTTTATGCTGATGACCAACGGCTTCGGCGCGATGATCGGCACGCTGGGCGCCCAGTGGGTGATTAACAAGCTGGTCAACGTACACATCAACGCCTACACCGCCGCGCACGGCTTTTTGCCTGCGGGCGAAGTGTATCCGGCGGAAATCTCCCGCTCCATTATGACGGGCTGGAGCGAATCGTGGTTTGTGTTCGCGGGCTTCTCGCTGGTGGTGGCGGTGCTGTTTGCGATGGTGTTTAAATACAAACACGTGCCGGAAGCGTAAGTAAAATTTAAGGTTCAAAAAAGCGGCGTTCCCCTTGGGGGACGCCGCTTTTTTGCGGGGAAAATATGTGGCGGGCCGATAGGGCGCGTCCCGCCGGCGCAAAATCCCGCGCCGAACCGGGGACGCCGGCTGAGCGGGAAGCGCCGCGCCGAACGGCGCGCGGGACATAAAAAAACCGCCCTTTTGCAAGGGCGGTTTTTAAATCGGCTGAAGACTTATTTCGCTTCGGCTTTGTTGGCGGCTTTGGCGAGTCTGGATTTCTTGCGGGCGGCCGTTTTCCAGTGCATCACGCTTTTTTTAGCGGCTTTATCAATGCAGGATTCGGCTTTTTTCAAGTCTTCTTTCAGCGTGGCGGCTTTCGTTTTGACGGAAGCGGCTACGGCTTTGGTGGCCAAGCGGACTTTTTTGGTTAAGCCCTTGTTTTGGGAAGTTCTTTTTTCAGCTTGGCGCTGCGCTTTGATGGCGCTAGTGTGTCTACCAGTTTTTAATTTTGCCATTTAATAATTCCTCTATAGAAAAATCGGTTATTAATATTTTATCCTATTATTTCCGCCGGGTCAACTTCTTTTTTAACGCTTCGGCGTGAGGGCGCGGGAAATGTTAAAATAAAATTATGGATCCCAGATTAGATATTTTACCAAATAAACCCGGCGTTTACATTATGCGTTCTAAAGAAGGCGCGATTATTTACGTGGGAAAAGCCAAAAACCTGGCCGACCGGGTAAAGCAGTATTTTCAGGAATCCAACCTCTATTCGCGCGGCTGGAAGCTGCCCAGCCTCCTGCCGATGATTGCCAAAATAGACTATGTTACCTGCGCCAGCGAACGCGACGCGCTGGTGCTGGAAGAAAAACTCATCAAGCAATACCAACCGTTTTTTAATTCGCTGGGCAAAGACGGCAAAAGCTATCCTTATTTAAAACTTACGATGGGGGAGGATTACCCCCGCCTGCAGCTTACCCGCCGCGTGGTGCGCGGGAAAGACCTTTATTTCGGGCCGTACCCCAAGTCCAGCATCGTCAAAAGCCTGATGCGCTTTTTGTGGAAGAGCAAATACGCGCCCCTGCGCCCCTGCAAATGGAATTTTTCGCGCGAGCGCCCGCTGGACCCGCGTAAAATAAACACCTGCCTGTATTATCACACCGGCCAATGCCCGGCCCCGTGCGCGGGGAAAATATCGTACGGGGAATACCGCGAAATCGCGGAGCGAATGGCGCAGTTTTTAGACGGACATTTTGGCAACATTACCGAAAACATCACCGCTCTTATGAAACGCCACGCCGGGAAGCTGGAGTACGAACAGGCCGCCGTGTACCGCAATTTTTTGCACGCGCTTGCGCATATGCAGGAGCGCGTGCTGGTGGGCCGGTTTAAAGACGACCAAATCACCACCGCCATGCAGAATACCGATAAATTAAAACGCCTGGCGCAGGTAATCGGCATGCACAAGCTTCCGGCGCATATTGAGGCGTTTGACAACTCCCACCTGTTCGGGCGCGAAGCGGTGGGGTGTATGGTGTGCTACGTAAACGGCGAGAAAAATCACGAGCATTACCGCCGTTTTAAAATCCGCTCCAAACTACCGGAAGGCGGCGGGAGCGATTTTGCGATGATGGAAGAAAGCGTCTACCGCCGGCTGCGCCAAATCAAGCGCGACCCGGCCCAAACGCCCGATTTAATTCTGCTGGACGGCGGGAAAAGCCAGATATCCGCCGCGATGAACGCGTTTG
Organism: Candidatus Avelusimicrobium alvi; assembly: GCF_958451995.1. Classification (NCBI taxonomy): domain Bacteria; kingdom Pseudomonadati; phylum Elusimicrobiota; class Elusimicrobia; order Elusimicrobiales; family Elusimicrobiaceae; genus Candidatus Avelusimicrobium; species Candidatus Avelusimicrobium alvi. Next base: position 16,203 of record NZ_CAUDSG010000003.1, on the reverse strand, counting down.
ACCGCGCCGGCATCTATATCCCGTTTATTTCGCTGGCGGAAACGCACGAAGGCATATACCTGCCGGGAGCGGCGGAAAGCATTAAGCTGCCGGTGGGGGACCCCGCCTTAAACCTGCTGATGGAAATCCGCGACGAAGTGCACCGCTTTGCCGTTACCTACCACCGCAAACTGCGCGAAAAGGCCGAACTGACCGGGCACCAAAGCCAGGAAGGGCTGATTGACGGCAAGGACCCGGCGGGAAGGGAATAGCCCTCCGGCCGGCGGGGTTCGGCCGGTACATCAGCGTGCGTCAAAGGCCGTTCGGTGCCGTTACAACGCGGCGGCGGCTTGCTCCAGCGCGTCCAAATCGTTGTTGCATAACAAGGGTTTTAAGGCGTTGAATTTTTCTTCCGGCCAATCGTAGATTTTTAATTTTAACAGCCTTTCTATTTGTTCCGGCGCAAAGCGTTTGCGTATTTCTTTGGCCGGATTCCCGCCGTAAATGGTGTACGGTTCCAAATTTTTGGCTGCCACCGCTCCGGCGGCCACCACGGCTCCCTCGCCAATCGTTACCCCGGGCATAATAAGAGCGCGCAGGCCAATCCATACGCCGTCCCCGATGACGGTGGGGCCTTTGGCGCGGTAGGACTCGGTGATTTTATCCGCAAACGGAAAGCAGGAAAACCAATCCGTGCGGTGGGTGTGGTTGCCGCCCATTAAAATGACGGCTTCGGGGCCGATGGACACATAATCGCCGATGTAGAGCTTGTCCGGCTCCCAGGCGGACTGCCAGTTTTTAAGGCTGTGTTCGTCCCCGTACAGGTAGCGCACGGCGCGGTCTTCAAACGCGCCGTCCCACGCGCCGCTGTAGTAGCTGTGGGAGCCCTTAATAATAATGTTGGGGTTCTTGACGGTTTGGCTTAAATTTTCGGTGCGGGACCAGTTGATTTCCATAGAGTATCCTGTAAAAACCAGCCTTTAAACGGTTGTTTAAAGGCTGGTGAAAATAGTTTGTACGCCGGGTTTATTTGAAACTGGCGGTGCCCAGCTTTTGCTGGAGATACGTTTTAAGGCCGGACGGATCCGCCGTGTGCGACAGGGCTTCCTGATAGCTGATTTTCTTTTGAATGTACAAATCGCCCAGGGCCTGGTTCATGGTAATCATACCCATCCCCACGCTGGTTTGCATGGTGGAGATAATTTGTTCGGCCTTGCCGTCGCGGATTAAGCTGCGCACGGCGGAGTTGGCCAGCAGCACTTCGCACGCCATGGCGCGGCCGCCGGTGAGCGTGGGGATTAACTGCTGGGACAAAATAGCTTCCAGCACGAACGAGAGCTGCGTGCGGATCTGCGGCTGCTGGTTGGCCGGGAAAACGTCAATGATACGGTTGATGGACTGCACGGCGTCGTTGGTGTGCAGGGTGGCGAATACCAGGTGGCCGGTTTCCGCCAGCGTCAAACAGGCTTCCATCGTTTCGCGGTCGCGCAGCTCGCCCACCAGGATGATGTCCGGGTCCTGGCGGAGGAAGTGTTTTAAGGCGTCGGCGAAAGAAAGCGTGTCCGCGCCCACTTCGCGCTGGTTGACGATGCTGCGTTTGTGCGGATGGACGAATTCAATAGGATCTTCCACCGTCATGATATGGTTGCTTTCGTTCATGTTCAGGTAGTTGATCATACTGGCCAAAGACGTGGATTTACCCGAACCCGTGCACCCGGTAACGAGTACGAGGCCTTTGTTGAGCTTCATGATATTGTACACCACGGGCGGGAGGTTGAGCTCTTCAAACGATTTGAAATCGTTGGGAATGGAGCGCAGGGCGGCCGCGACGCAGCCTTTTTGTTTATAGATGTTTACGCGCAGACGGCCGAGCGATTTGATGCCGAACGAAAAGTCCAGCTCCAGTTTTTCTTCAAACTGCTGACGTTGTTCGTCGGTCATAATGGAGTAAATAAGCGTTTGCGCGCTTTCTTTGGTAAGGGCTTCAAACTGCGTGGCGTACAGGCGGCCCTGAATACGCAGTACGGGCGGCACGCCGACCGTAAGGTGAATATCGGAAGCGTTTTTCGCTTTCATCAGTTTGAACAAATCGTCCATTAATATCATATATCAACCCTCTTTATGGTTATTGAATTTTGCCGACCAGGTCCAGCGCGATATTGTTTAAAGCCCCGGTCAGTTTGCCGCTTGCGGCGTCCGCCTGGAAGACGTATACAATCGGTTCCATACGCGTCTTCGTCAGCCTGTATTTTACAATATATGTGCTTTTATGCAAAGGTTCCGCAGACCAGGAGCCCGTATACCCCTGCGCTTTTTTGGTTTGGTACAGGCGGTCAAAGTAAGACGCTATGGTGCCCCGGGAGCCGGAAAGCTGGTAGTTCTGCACGACGGCAAGGGCTTTGTCCGACAGAGAAGGCTGCACCTGGGGGGCGGGCGGCGGCACGGGGATATCCGGCAGCAGTTCCTCCACTTCTTCCGGCCCGTCCGGCAGTTTGGCGTTGGCCGGGGGCGGCAGCGCCCCGGTTTCGGGGGCGGGAGAAGGTGCCGGCTCCTGCGCGACGGTCTGATTAATGAAAAAGGCCGCGCCGACGGCCAGCAGCGCCGCGAGTACGGACAGGGCGGCCTTGGCTTTTTTGTTGGAGCGGCCGCGGGCGATGCGTTCGTTTTGGGTTTGGGTTAAAAATTCTTCAATTTCCGGCGTCTGGTTCAGGCGCGGTTTCACCTGGTTAATCTGCGGCTCCACCGGCACGTTTTTGATGGGTTCTTCCAGCTCCGGCGCGGGGACTACTTCCAGCTCCCCTTTTAGAATGTTGCGCACCGTCTCTTCTTTCGGGTCCGCAGGTTCTTCTTCGGCGGCTTGGGGCACCAGCTCTTCGGGCTGTTCCTCCGGCGCGGGTTCCTGCGGGGCGGCCTCTGCGGCCGGCGCGGGTTCGCGCGTCTCTTCGGAAGCGGCTTTTGCCTCTTCCCCCGGCTGTGTTTCGGCGGTCAGCGTTTGCCCGTTCGGTTCTTCCGGCGGGGCGGACGTATCCCCGGGCGTTTGGGCGGCATCGGATGACGGAGCTTGTACGTCCTGCGGCGCCGGCAAAGCGGAGTCTGCTTCGTTTAAGACGGCTTCAAAAGGGATTTCTTCCGCCGGGACGGGCGGCAGGTCCGTTTCCGGGCGGCCCAGCACGGGGAGCGAAAAGGTCGGCGCGTCCGCTTCTTCCAGCGGCGCGGGTCCGGCGGGAGCTTGTTCTTGTTTTTCGGAAGCCGGCGCGGGCTCTGGTTGCGGCGTATTTTCCGCCGGCAGTTCCCGGCGTACGGTTAAAATCAAATCGTCTTCGGGGGCGGCGGAAATCGGCACGGAGAGCGGAGCGGACTGTTTTTGGGCGCGCGGCGGTTTGTTGGCTGCTTGCTGGGGTGTTTGTTCCGCTTGCGGTTTGTCCGTTTGCGTCCGGGGCTGTTCAGCTTCCGCGCGGGCGGCGTCGGTTTCCCGCTTAGCGGGAGAAGCTTGCTCGGCGGGCGCTTCGGCGGGGAAAAGTTCGTCTGCTTCTTCCGCCGCGTCCGAGGTAAATTCGTCAAACGGATCGTCTTCTATGGGCTGGATTTCTTTGTCCGTCGGCGGCGCGGTTTTGTTAAACTGCGTTTCCAGCGCGCGCGCCAGGTTCATATCCGAGTTTTCATTCGGGTCCGGGATGCCCAGAATGTTGCCCAGGTCTTCGCCTTTGATATTGTTGAAATAATCTTCAATCGGTCCCGGCTTGGCGGGCTTTTTCGGGATTTCCAAAGACGGCGCTTCCGCCGCGTTGTCCGCCGTTTCCGCCAAAGGAGAACGCTCTTTTAACAGCGTGTCCATTTCTTTGTCAAAGGAATCGGTGTTTTCATCCGGTTCCGGCGGCTGGGAGGGGAAAGCTTCCTGGGAGTTAAAATGAAAATCCGGGAACGAGGACGCCGTTTTCCAGTTGTCCTCGTTCTCGCTGAAATTTTCGGGGCATACCAGGCTGGTTTCGGCAAAGCCCGGGCGCGCCGCAAGCTCTTTCGGCGTGAACGGGCCCACTACGTCGTTTCCGTCAAAAAACCAGTATTTCATGGCATCCCTTGCCCGGTTTGGGGCGGAACTATTTGCAGTGCTGAAGCGCGTTTTTAAGCCGCGCGGTTACGGTTTCCTTGCCCATATATTCCAGCATTTTAAACAAGGTCGGCCCGTGGGTGCGGCCCGAAACGGCCACGCGGACGGGGTGGAAAATCTGTCCGGCCTTCATGCCGTTTTCTTTGGCATAGGCGCGCGCGGCGGCTTCCAGGCCGGCTTCGGTAAAATCCGCCAGGCTGCCGTACACGGCGCACATGCCTTCCAACACTTGTTTGGCTTCGGGTTTGGAGAAAACTTTATCCACCGCTTCCTGCTCAAACACGGGTTCTTCAAAGAAGAAGCGGATTAAATCCGGAATTTCAGTCAGCAGTTTGTATTTTTCCTGCTCCAGGCCGATGATGCCTTCCAGCTTGGCGCGGTCCGCTTTGGATACGTCAATGCCGGCTTTTTCAATAAACGGCATAGCCAGGTCGGTCAGGCGGCTAAGCGGCGTGGCGCGGATGTATTCCCCGTTCATCCAGTTGAGTTTTTCGGGGTCCATCACGGCCGGGCTCGGCTGACAGCCGGCGATGTCAAATTTTTCTTCCAATTCGCCGGGGGCAAACAGCTGCTGGGAATCGGGCGTGGCCCAGCCCAGCAGCGCGAGGTAGTTTTTAAGCGCTTCGGGCAGGTAGCCCATGTTGCGAAACTCTACGACGTTCGTCGCGCCGTGGCGTTTGGAAAGTTTTTTGCCGTCCGGCCCGTGAATCATGGACAGGTGCGCAAAAATGGGTTCTTTCCAGCCCAGCGCGCGGTAAATCTGGATTTGGGCGGGCGTGTTGGAAATGTGGTCGTCCCCGCGGATGACGTGCGTCATACGCATTAAGTGGTCGTCCACCACTACGGCAAAGTTATAGGTGGGGTAGCCGCTGGTTTTTTGAATTACGAGGTCGTACAAATCTTTGCTGGCGAATTTAACGTGCCCGCGGATGAGGTCGTCCCACTCCACGTCGCCTTCCTGCGGCATACGGAAGCGGATGACGTATTTGCGGCCCTGGGCTTCCAGCTCTTTTTGCTGTTCCTCGGTCAGGTGGCTGCATTTGCCGCTGTATTTGGGCGGACGGTGTTCGGCCAGGCATTTTTGGCGGTTGGCTTCCAGTTCTTCTTCGGTGCAGTAGCATTTGTAGGCTTTGCCTTCGGCGAGCAGCTGGTCAATGTATTTTTTATAAATGCCCTGGTCGGCGCGGATGGCCTGGTAGTAGGGGGAGTCGGGCCCTTTGTCGGCGCCGTTTGGCATGGGGCCTTCGTCCCAGGTTAAGTTCATCCACTGCATACCTTCAAAAATGGCGTCGGTGGACGCTTGGGTGGAGCGTTCTTCGTCGGTATCTTCAATGCGGAGCAAAAACGTGCCTTTATTTTTTTTGGCGAAAAGGTAGTTGAAAAGCGCGGTGCGAACCCCTCCGATATGCAAAAATCCGGTCGGAGACGGGGCAAATCTAACTCTTACGGTCATAAGGTTTTATGTCCTCTGTGTATTTATAGTGGTACGTATATAAATATATTATACTTATTATGGTAAATTTTTTAAAATATATAAAAGTGATTTTCTGTCGGTTTGGGGGTAGTTTGTGAGTATGTTTTTTATTGTGGCTTCCGTTATTTTGTGGCTGATGCAGGTAACTGTGGGCGCGTGGCTGTATTTTGCGTTCCCGCAGGTTGGGTGGAAAATCCCGGTGGTGCTGGCGCCGGCGGCGCTGACGCTGGCCATCCGTTTTTCTATGGAATATACGCGCACCCACTGGGGCGCGTGGGAAGGCTGGGCCTATTATCTTTCCTATACCTGGGGCGGGCTGGTGTTTCTGGCGTTTTGCATCTGCGCGCTGTGCGCGCTGGTGCAGTGGGCGCTGTTCTTTTTCCACGTAAATGCCCGCGCGTGGCTGGGGCCCGTCAGCGTGGGGCTGATGGTGCTGGTATCGGCGATGGCGATATACGGCGGAGCGTCTTCGCCGCGTGTCAAACGCGTGGCCGTGTCGGTGCCCGGCGCGCCCAAAATGAAAATTGCGCTTCTTTCGGATTCGCATTTGGGGTTGGGGGTGTCGCTTAAACGGTTTGATAAAGCCATGAACACGCTGGAGGCCGAACAACCGGATGTGCTGTTGGTGCTGGGCGACGTGTTTGAGTACGGCCCGCACCGCCGCGCGTATGCCGAGCGGCTGGCGCAGGCCGACATACCTTTGGGCGTGTACGGGGTATTCGGCAATCACGAGTATTATGTGGGGTATGAAAACTCCAAACAGTTTTTTAAAGACGCGGGCATTACGCTTTTGGAAAACGAAACCGCCGAATTGCCCGGCGGCGTGCAGGTGGCGGGCGTGAAGGATGTTCGCACCGCGCGCGTGAGTAAAAAAGACGTGGAAAATTTGCTGGCCAAAACGGATAAGTCCCGCCCGCTTATTTATTTGAGCCATACGCCGCTTTACGCCGAAGAAGCCGCCGCCGGCGGCGCGGACTTGATGTTCAGCGGCCACACGCACAACGGGCAGATTTTTCCGTTTAACTATTTGGTGCGCCTGCAGTTTCCGCGCGTGTACGGATTGTTTGACGTGGACGGTATGAAATTTTACATCACGTCCGGTATGTTCTACTGGGGGGTGCCGCTGCGGTTTCTCGCTCCGGCGGAAATCCCGGTGATTGAGGTTAATGAATGAGAATTCTCCTGCTGGCCGCTTTGCTTCTGTGCCCTTTCGGGCTTGCGGCCGCGCCGCGGTTTGAAGATTTATCCTACGAAGAAAAACTGGGCCAGACCCTGGTGGTGTTTGTGGATGTGGACAGCGCCGAACTCGTGCGCCCGGCCGTGGAATCGGGCAAGATTGGCGGGGTGCTGATTCAGTGGGGGAATTATTCGCTTAAACAAACCAAGGAGCTGGTGGACAAACTCCAACGCTGGGCCGCCAAAAGCCCGCACCAAATTCCGCTGCTGATTTCCATTGATTACGAAGGCGGCACCGTCTACACCCCCATTACCCTGGGCTTTGACTATCTGCCCACCAATATGATGCTCTCCGCCGCGCGCGATGAAGAAGGCGCGGCCGCCATTGCGTATCTGTCCGGGCTGGAACTGCGCCGGGCGGGCGTGCATATCAATTTTTCCCCGGTGCTGGATGTAAACAGCAATCCCCACAACCCGATTATCGGCGTGCGTTCGTTCGGGTCCGACCCGGCAAACGTAACGAAGATGGGAATGTCGTTGGTGAACGGTTTTAAGGCGGCGGGCATCGTAAGCGTGGTGAAGCATTTCCCGGGGCATGGGGATACGTCGGAAGATTCGCACTACAACGTGCCCGTGGTAAAAGCCGATTACGCGCAATTGCAAAAAGTGCATCTGGCTCCGTTTGCTGAAGCCGTGCGCCAAGGCGTGCCCGGCGTGATGACGGGGCATATTTTGTATCCGGCGCTGGACAGCCGGAACATCGCCACTTTTTCCAAACCGATTTTGCAGGATTTGCTCCGCACGCAGATGGGGTTTAACGGGCTGATTGTAACCGACAGCCTGGATATGAAAAGCGCGACGTCTTTCTGCACCATTGCGGGCTGCGCCGTACGCGCGCTGGAAAGCGGCGCGGATATGATTTTACTGGGGCGGTACGTACGGCCCGTGTCGGTTTTTAACCAGGTGAATAAAGAAACGCGGGAAAAGAAATTGGAGTCGCGTGTGGAAGAAGCCGCGCGCAAAATTTTTACGCTCAAGGAAGAGCTGGGGCTTTTGGACGGCACCCGCACGATGCCCTCGCCCATTGAGCAGGCGTATAAGACCGCGCTGGAGAAGATAAGCGGGCAGTCCGTCACCCTCGTGCGCGACCGCAACGGCCTGCTGCCTTTTACGCCGCCGGCGGATAAAAAGGGCAAGCCCACGGTGTGCGCGGTGTTTTTTGCGCCGTCCCGTTTTGCCGACCAGCTGATGAGTTTCTCCAAACCGTTTTTACAAAAAGGCTGGAAGATACGCAGTTACAACGCCGCGCTGACGCCCCGTAAAAAAGACAGCGCCCGCGCCGCCGAATGCGCCAAAGGGGCCGATTTGCTGATTCTGACCAGCCTCCAATGGGCCGACAAAACCAATATCAACCAAAAGAACGCCATCAACGGGCTGATTAAAGAAAACAAAAACACCGTATTTATTTCCACGATGAGCCCGTACGATATAAAAAATTACCCGGAGGCGGACGTGGTAATCGCCACCTACGGGTTAAATAAATACGTACTGCAAACCGCCGCCGACATTATTTTGGGCAGCGTAACGCCCAAGGGTATTCTTCCGGTGGATTTGATGCTGCCGGAAAGCGTCAGCTCTTTTTCCGGTGAGCGTTCCAAAACTCGTACACCGCGGGCAGTACGGAAATAACAATAATCGCCACCACCACATAGTGAAAATGGTTCTGCACCACCGGCAGATCCGCAAAGAAGTATCCGCCCAGCGTAAACAGCAGCACCCATAGCGCCGCGCCGATGACGTTGTAAGACGCAAAATGCAAATACGTCATTTTGCCGATGCCCGCCACAAACGGCGCAAACGTGCGGATAATGGGAATAAAACGCGCGAGGATAATGGTTTTGCCGCCGTATTTTTCGTAAAACGCGTGGGCTTTGTACAAGTGGTTTTTGTTGAGGAAGATGCTGTCCTCTTTGGTAAACACTTTGGGCCCCAGCCATTTGCCGATTTCGTAGTTGCAAAAATCCCCCAGCACCGCCGCCGCAAACACCACGGGCATCAGCCAGTACAAATTGATGGAGCTCCCTTCCGCGGCCGCCAGCGCGCCGCAGGCAAACAACAGCGAATCCCCGGGCAGAAACGGCGTAACCACCAGGCCCGTTTCACAAAACACCACCGCAAAAATGACCACGTAGAGCCAGACGCCCATCCAGGCCGCCCAGGCGTTTAAATGCACGTCCAAGTGCAGAAAAATATCAATTACCTGTGATAAAAATTCCATACATTAATTGTACAAAATAGCGGGGAGGGGTTTTGTGCCCGGCGGAGAAAAAAGAAACGGGATGACAAAGCCGCCTTTTTTGTGCTATAATAAATTAACTTACTTACCGGTAAGTAATAAATTTAGGAGAATGTTTATGACGTTGCGGAAAGTGTGTTTGATGTTGTTGTGTGTATTTTTGGCCGCGGGCGCGCAGGCGCGGGAATACCGCGCGGGCGACGTGGTTGTCGGGCTGGGGGCGGTGTTTTCTCCGCTGGGCCTGGGCAGCGACTGGGGGGAAGTGAACGTGGAAGACCAGACGGCCAACATCTCGCACGACGCCAAGTTGGGCCAGCCCGGCATGGGGGTTGAAGTGCAGGCGTTGTATTTCGTTCATCCGCGCGTAGCCGTAGGGGTGGGGTTTGAGGACCAGTATTTCTCGCGGGACCTTTCCAGCGGCTGGGAATTGGACTCAAGCACCCGCGAGCACAGTTATATGGCCGTCGGCCGCGTATATTTAACGCCCGAGGCCGGCTACAAATTGTATATTCCGCTGGCGGTGGGCGTGAGCGATACGGACATTACCGTAGATTTCGGCCCCAGAGAGCATTTCCGCTATACGGGATTTGCGTACTATGCGGGCCTGGGGGTGGAGCGGCCGCTGGGAGAGCGCTGGGCGCTGGGGCTGGAAGTGCGCTACAACGGCAATAAATTCCACGATTCTAAAAATATCACCAACGGCGATCACGTAGTGGTCTACCGGCAAGACAATTATATTTCCGCCATTTTGCGCGCAAACTACCGCATTTAACATACATGGACGGGGGGTAAACCGGTAAACCGTGAAAAAGGAGCTCTTTTAAGAGCTCCTTTTTTGTGTCCTGCGGGCCGCCGGATGGGGGCTGTTGTGCCGTTTTAAGCAGGTCTTAGCCGTGTTGTTGCCGTTGTGGTTCCGGCCTTAGCCCGTCTATAAAATCCGTTTTACGCGGGAGAAGCGTTTTATTTGTCTGAGCGATAGCGAGTTGTAAAACGCGCCGCGTAAAACTGGATTTCAGGGGCACCGGCCGGCAGTCTTTTTATCCCTTTGTACGGTTGCTTGGCGACATTGTTTAAATAGTGTGGCTCAATTAGTCGGATGTACCCGCATAGAAAACCGTTCCCTGGAAAACTTTTGCATCCCCAAATGTTTCTCTCCCAAATATCTAAAAGTGCCGTATATTGCCAGGCCCTGGCCAGGCCAGATTGCCTGCCCCCGGCAAGGGGGTTGATTTGTTTTTTTTTTGATAAATTGGGTAAAGCACGGCCAGTCTTGCTTCCTACTCCTATACCACTTCCGCGCCGGGCAAATCTGCGTTTTCCCGGAGTATTTATGCAAAAAGGCTTTACTTTGATAGAACTGTTGGTGGTGGTGCTGATTATTGGTATATTGGCGGCTGTCGCACTGCCGCAATATCAGCAGGCGGTGGATAAAGCCCGGTGGAGTAATATGGCGGCGCTGACCGAATCATTCCGCCAAGCGGTGGAGGTGGCTTATATGGCCAACGGCGGCACGGAACCCGGCTGGGATGAACTAGATATAGAAATGCCCGCCAGCTGCACGCAGGTCGGCGGGCCGCGGGACCATTACGTATGCAGCGATTTTTATGTGGATTTGTATACAGGCTCGTCTCAGAATCTGCGCGCGTGGAGCAGCTTGATGGATGCCGATACCCAATACTATTCCTGGCTGAATTTTTCGCCTTATCCCGGGCGGCGTGAATGCCGGGCCGGCACCGAGCGCGGCATCCGGCTGTGCCGTTCGCTGGGGGGCGTGGAAGAAACATCCGGCGTATATGTATTGCCGTAGCGTGTCGGACCAATAAAAAACACCGGTTTGGGGCCGGTGTTTTTTATGCTGTGCGAAACTTATTTGTTAAACAGCGTAAGCAGAATGCCTTTTAAAACGATTTTCGGGTCCGACGCGGTGGACGATTTAAACGCGCTGTCCGCGTCAATAATGCGGTTTAAGGCGTTTAAAAAGTTCTTTTGCGGGGGGAACGACCGGGCGGAAGAAACCAGGCGGTTTTCCCAGTACATAAGGCCCGCCGCGCGCAGGATTTCCGCCGGAGCCATGCCCGCGTCCGACAGGCGTTTAATGCGCGCCATTTTTAAAATGGGGAATGTCATTTTGCTTAAAATGCCGACGGGTTCCTCGCCGTCGTCAATCAGTTTGTCCACCAGCGCGACGGCCCGCGTTTTGCTGCACGCGGTAATAGCGTTGGAAAGCTCAAACGGGTTTTCCTCTTTGCTAAACCCGATGCAGGCCAGCACGTCTTCTTTGGTAATGTTTTTCGTTTCGTTTTCGGCGGTGTAGAGGTACAGTTTTTCAATTTCGTTTGCCAGCGCGTTAAGTTCGCCGCCTACGCTTTCGCACAAAAGGTCCACCGAGTCAAAATCCGCCTTTAAGCCCTTTTCCTGCATTTTTTGGCGCACCCAAGAGGCCAGCTCGTCTTTTTTCAGTTCGTCAAAATTCGCCACGCGTCCCGCGTCCGAACATACTTCCGCCAGCACTTTTTCCGTCTTCATTTTTTTGGAATCGTTATGCGTCAGCACGAGCGTAGTGGTGGGGAGGGGATTATCCAGGTAGCGGATTAACGCCTCTTTGGGTTCTTTGCGCAGCTTCTCCACGCCGGTAAGTACGATGAGGCGGCTGTCCGAAAATACGGGGGCGGTGTTGGCCAGCGCGAGCGCTTCGCCCAGGTCCGCCTTGTCGGCTTCGCTTTGGTAGGAGTTGAAATCGTCCGGATGAAGGACGGCGCGGATTTTTTGGATGATTAAATTCTTGCGGTAGACGTCTTCCCCCGTCAGTAAATAGACGGGGGATACGGTATTTTTTTCAAGTTCTGCGGTCAGTTTTTCGGCGGTTACTTTGGGCATTTTACTGGGTGATGGTGGTATATTCCGGGTTGTTCATCACTTTCTTTTTGTTTTCGCTCATAACCGAGCCGAACCCGTCCACCGTGCGTTTGACGATGTCTTTGGAAAGTTTTTGGAACACCACGTCGCGCGCCTGCACTTCGGTCAGGCCGCCGGGCAGGGTGGAGGCCGCGTAAATCTGCGTGCCGAGGAAAGCCGGCTCGCGCCAGACGGGCGCGTTGGTGGTCTTGTCCATCAGCACCACGTCCAGCCAAATATCCATACGGTAGACGGTGGGGATTAACTGGCTGTCGTACTGGATGGGCACGTTTAAGTAGCGGGAAATGGTGGTAACCACCACGCCTTCCGCGCCGTTGTTTTCGGCCACGATTTGATAGGTGCCGTTGCGCAGGAATTCGTCGTAGAGTTCGTTGTAAAACTTGTCTTCCAGCGCAAACACTTCGGTTTTGTTGAGTATCGGCCGCACGGCGATTTTTTTGATGTGCTGCGGCATAATTTGGGCTTGCGGTTTGTATACCGCGCCTTCGCTGGCGCAGGCGGCCAGCGCGGCCGCGCCGCAGAAGGCGAACAAAAGTTTTTTCATAAATGCTCCGTTTCCTGCCAAGCCGCCGGGCGGCCAAGCGTCTATTTTTTGGGGGCGGCCACGATGCTTACCATGCGGCCGGGAACGACGATAATTTTTTTGACTTCAAATCCTTCCAAACTCCGGGCTACTTTCTGGCTGGCGAGCGCGATTTTTTCAATCTCTTCGCGCGCGGCATTGGCGGGCACGGCCACGCGGTCGCGCACTTTGCCGTTAATCTGCACGCCGATTTCCACCGAGTCGTCCTGCATCAAATCCGGGTCGGCTTCGGGCCAGGCGGATTTAACCACAAAGCCTTCGTAAGCTTTTTCCTGCCAGATTTCTTCGGTTAAATGCGGGGCGAACGGGTGCAGGAGCTTTAAGAACGTTTGGAACGATTCTTCGCTCACCTGCGGCAGTTTGCTCAGGTCGTTAAAAAGCACCATTAAAGAAGAAATGGCCGTGTTAAAGCGGAAGTTTTCAATGTCTTCGCTTACTTTGGCGATGGTTTTATTCTTTAAAATTTCGCTCTTGCGCGGATTGGCCTCGGCGGACAATTTTACGCTTTCGCTCCAGGCCGCCACGCGTTTTAAAAAGCGGGAAATGCCTTCAATTCCTTTCATATCCCAGGGCTTGCTGGCTTCAAACGGGCCCATAAACATTTCGTACATGCGGAACGCGTCCGCGCCGTACTGGGAGAGAATATCGTCGGGATTGATGACGTTTTTCTTGGATTTGGACATCTTTTCCACCATCGGCGAGAGTTCCTCCCCGGTGGTTTTTAAGAAGGCTTTTCCGTCTTTAAAATCAATTTCTTCGTAGCCGTGGTACGCGCCCATTTTGTCGCGGTACGAGAACGCCAGAATCATCCCCTGGTGGCGGAGTTTCTGGAACGGTTCTTTGTGGCTGACGACGCCCAAATCAAACAATACCCGGTGCCAGAAGCGCGCGTACAGCAAGTGCAGCACGGCGTGTTCCGCGCCGCCGATGTAGCAGTCCACCGGCCCGTAGGCTTTTTCAATCGCCGGGTCCACCGGCGCCTGGTCGTTGTGCGGGTCCATATAGCGCAGGTAATACCAGCAGGAGCCGGCCCACTGGGGCATGGTGTTGGTTTCGCGTTTGGCGGGGCCGCCGCAGTGCGGGCAGGTGGTGTTGACCCACTTCTCCACCGTCGCCAGCGGGGATTCGCCGGTGCCCGAAGGCTCAAATTTTTCCACTTCCGGCAACGTCAGCGGCAGCTGGTCTTCCGGCAGCGGCACGACGCCGCATTTGGGGCAGTGTACAATCGGAATCGGCTCGCCCCAGTAGCGCTGGCGGGCAAACACCCAGTCGCGCAGTTTATAGGTGGTTTTTGCGTCGCCCAGGCCGCGTTCGGCCAGCCATTTAATCATGGCGGCTTTGGATTCTTTTACGCGCAAACCGTTTAAAAAGCCGGAGTTGACCAGTTCGCCGTCCCCGGTGAAAGCTTCTTTTTCCACGCCCTGTTCGCTTTTGATGACTTCAATAATCTCAAGGCCGAATTTTTTGGCGAAGGCATAGTCGCGCTCGTCGTGCGCGGGCACGGCCATAATGGCGCCGGTTCCGTAGCCCATCAGGACGTAGTCGGACGTCCAGACCGGGATTTTTTTGCCGTTTACCGGGTTGACGGCGTATGCGCCGGTGAATACGCCGGTTTTGTCTTTGTTCAAATCGCCGCGTTCCAGGTCGCTTTTTTTGGAAGCGTCGGCCTGGTATTTTTCCACGGCGGCTTTTTGTTCGGGCGTAACGATTTTATTTAAAATGGGGTGCTCCGGCGAGACGACCATATAGGTCGCGCCGAAGAGCGTGTCCGGCCGGGTGGTAAATACCGTTAAGGTGTCGTCGTGTCCGTCCAGTTTGAAAATTACATTGGCGCCGTTGGATTTGCCAATCCAGTTGCGCTGCATCGTCAGCGTGCTTTCGGGCCAGTCCAGCTGGTCCAGGCTTTCCAGAAGTTTTTCGGCGTAGTCGGTAATGCGCAAAATCCACTGGCGCAGCGCCTTGCGTTCAATGGTGTGGCCGCAGCGTTCGCACTTGCCGTTAAAGACTTCTTCGTTGGCCAGGCCCGTTTTGCACGACGGGCACCAGTTTATCGGTACGGTGGATTCATACGCCAGGCCCTTTTTAAAGAGCTGCAGGAAAATCCACTGCGTCCATTTGTAATACTTGGGGTCGGTGGTGTCAATTTCCCGGTCCCAGTCGTAGGCCAGGCCGATGGATTTGATTTGGCGTTTGAAATTTTGAATGTTTTTATGAGTGGTAATCCGCGGATGGATTCCCGTGGAAATGGCGTAGTTTTCCGCGGGCAGGCCGAAGGCGTCCCACCCCATGGGGTGCAGTACGTCAAAGCCGTTCATTAGTTTGTAGCGAACAAGAATGTCCGAGGCGGTGTAGCCTTCCGGATGGCCTACGTGCAGGCCCGCGCCCGACGGATAAGGGAACATATCCAGGCAGTAAAATTTCTTGCCTTTGGGCATTTTGGGGCTGGCGAAAAGGTTGGCTTTTTCCCAGCGTTCTTGCTGCTTTTTATCTATTTGCGGAAAGTTATCAATACTCATAATACTTCTATTCTAACAATTTTTAGGTTTAAAATCAGCCCTGTTGTATAGGAAAGGGATTATCCTCGCGGATGGAATTTTTTATGCTTGTTTTTTAAATCGCTTACGTCCAGATGGGTGTAAATCTGCGTAGTGGTCAGGTTGGCGTGGCCGAGCATTTCCTGCAGGCTTCTTAAATCCGCGCCGCCTTGCAATAGGTGCGAGGCGAACGTATGGCGGAACAAATGCGGGTGCAGGGGCTGCGAGATGTTGGCCTTGCGCCCCAAATCCGCCAAATCTTTCCATACCGTGATGCGGCTTATCTTCTTTCCGTTCTTGTTTAAGAACACTTCCGAACCCACGTTTTTGGCGGCGAAGTGCGCCTCGCGCACGGAAAGGTATTGTTTGATACGCCGGCAGGCCTGCGGGTGAATGGGCACAAAGCGCTGTTTGCCGCCTTTGCCGAAAGCGAGCACCCAGCCTTCCTCGGTGTTGACGTTTTCCAAACGCAGGTTGATAAGTTCGCTCACGCGCAGGCCAGCCGCGTATAAGAGCTCAATAATCGTAACGGTGCGGATTTCGGCCAGCGTTTCGGCGGGGTAGGAAAGCAGGCGGTCCATTTCTTCGCGCGTCAGCTGGGTGGGTATTTTCTGCGCGAGCTTGGGGGATTTTAAAAAGCGGGTCGGGTCGTCTTTGATTTTTTCTTCAATTAACAGAAATTTATAAAAGCATTTAACGGCTTCCATTTTGCGAAATACGCTGGAAGTAGCCAGTTTTTCAATCACGCGCAGCTGGTAGTTGTACTGGTCCAGAAATTCGGGTTCAATGGCCAGCGGGTCTTTCTCGTTGGCGATGCAGTATTCCAGGAAACTTTCCACGTCGGCGCCGTACGCCGCCACCGTATTTTTGGAGAGCTGGCGTTCAAACGTCAGGTGATTTTTGAAATCTTCCAGTAAAAAGTTTTCCATATCTTTATTATAAGTTTTTTGACGCTTCTTGCGCCTTCTCCCCTGCGGGACGGAGCCTCCGGGCCCGGAGAGTCGTTTTGCTGTTTTATGCAGGTCTTAGCCCTGTCTATAAAACGCCTCAAGGCGGAAGAATGTTTTTACTTGTTTGAGCGGTAGCGAGTTGTAAAAACATCCGCCGCGAGTGCGTTTTATAGGGCCCGACCTGCGA
>NZ_CAUDSG010000002.1:0-81610 GCF_958451995.1 Candidatus Avelusimicrobium alvi | reverse complement strand
AGTAAAAACATTCTTCCGCCTTGAGGCGTTTTATAAACAGGGCTAAGACCTGCATAAAACGACAAAACGACTCTCCAGGCCTGCAAGGCCCCCTTCCAGGGGGCGGTGCTCTATACGGATACATCCGACTAATTGAGCCACACTGTTTACACAATGTTGCCAAGCACCGTAACAGCGAGCCCGAAAAGCGGCCCGCAGGGTTCGGGCCGGTTCCGGCGCGGGACGGCCGCCCCCGGAAAGTGCTATCATATAAATATGATTATTGATGACGAAAAACTGCAACGAACTTTGGAAAAAGCCAAGTCCCACACGGACTCCGAAGTGACGGATATTTTAAACAAAGCCCGCGAACTAAAGGGCATTTCCCTGGAAGAAGCCGCCGTACTGTTAAACATCACGGACCCTAAACTTCTCAGCGACCTTTTCAACGCCGCCAAATACGTCAAGGAAGCCATTTACGGCAACCGCATCGTACTTTTTGCACCGCTTTATATTTCCAACATCTGCACCAACGAATGCATTTACTGCGCTTTCCGCCGTTCCAATACGCAGTTAAAACGCCACGCCAGCACGCAGGAAGAAATCCGGCAGGAAGTTACCGCCCTGCTGCAGCAGGGCCATAAACGCATTTTAATGGTGGCCGGCGAAGCCTATCCCGGCGGCGGCCTCCAGTATGTGTACGACAGCATCAAAACCATTTACGACACCCGCTGGAACGGGCAGAACATCCGCCGCGTAAACGTCAACATCGCTCCCCTGACGGAACCCGAATTTGAAGAACTCAAAAAATGCAATATCGGCACTTACCAGCTGTTCCAGGAAACGTATCATAAAAAAACATACGAACAGCTGCACATCGCCGGCGCGAAAAAAGATTATCAGTTCCGTTTGGACGCGATGGACCGCGCCCTTCAAGCCGGCATCAACGACGTTGGCATCGGCCCCCTGCTGGGACTTTACGACCATAAATATGAAATTCTGGCGACGCTGGAACACGCCCGTTATTTGGACGAAACTTACGGCGTCGGCCCGCACACGATATCCATCCCGCGCATTGAACCGGCCGAAGGGTCCGACTTCAGCCAACATCCCAACGACGTCATGTCCGACGACGACTTCAAAAAATGCGTCGCCGTGCTGCGTCTGGCGGTGCCGTATACAGGCATTATTTTAAGCACGCGCGAATCGCCGGCTATGCGCAACGCCTGCCTGGAGCTGGGCGTATCGCAAATCTCCGCCGCGTCCCGCGTCAACCCCGGCGGCTACTCGTATGATAAGCAAAACGGAAGTCAGTTCACGCTGACCGACGACCGCAGCCTGGCCGAAGTGATTGATGCGGTGGTAGACGCCAAACATATGCCGTCTTTTTGCACGGGCTGTTACCGCCTGGGCCGCGTAGGAAAGGATTTTATGGATATGGCCAAGCCGGGCCTGATTAAAACGCACTGCCTGCCCAACGCCATGTTTACGTTTGCCGAATACCTGGAGGATTTCGCCCCCGCGCCGCTAAAAGCCAAGGGCTATGCGCTGATTGAAAGCACGACCAAAGAATCCTTCCCGGAAGGTTCGCCCATCCGCCGGCTGATTGACGGCAACCTGAAAAACATCAAAGCCGGCAAGCGCGACCTGTACTTTTAAACGCCGCATACAAAAAACCCCGGGGGCTTCCGTCTCAAAACCGAAATCTTCCCCCGCATCCGCCGGGTAAGAACCGTTAGCCAGATAATAAAGCTCCAGGGAATTTTTTAGATTTTTTACCATAGGCATCAAAGCCGACAGCCGGCTTTTGGCAACCGCCGCCTGGTATTGCGGCAGCGCGACAGCCGACAAAATACCGATAATTAAAACGACCACCAACAGTTCTATAAGCGTAAATCCGAGACTTTTCTGCATGGGATATATCCCCCTATTTATATAAGTTGATATCCCCAATTTATCAAAAAAAAAAAACAAATCAACCCCCTTGCCGGGGGTTTTCAACAGATACAAAAACCCCGCCCTTATCCAGGGCGGGGTTTTTCTCATTTAAGATAAGAATTAGAACTTCACGAGCATACCGATCTGGCCTTTCGTGTTGTCCTTGCCGGAACCATCAGCTTTGTCTTCCGTGCCATATTTGGCATAGCCAACGCCCGCAAACAACTCCACATATTCATTGTGGGCATATTTAGCGGTCAAGTCAGCTTCCAACGTGGCGGCATGATGGGCATAGCGGTCCTGGAAGGAGAAGCCGTCCAAGGCGAAAGTCCATTTTTCAACTTTATAGTCAATACCGACGTTGAACAGTCTCAAGCCGGCATCGCCATAAGCGCCAAACACATCTCCGTGCAACACATCGCCGAACATAATGCCGGGTCTGTAGTTACCGAAGGACCAGAAGTCGTTGGCAGAGTATACAAACGCCGCGCGCGGGGTGAACGCGTCCAGGTTGATGGCCGCATCAAACTTAGCCATATAACCAGCGTCTTTCGGTTCTTTGACGAGTCTGTCCCCTCCGAAGTTGCGAGCATATTCGCCGCTCAAGGTAAACGCTTCGGGAGCGAAGGTTACTTTCGCACCGTAGAAACCGGCGTTTTCATATTCTTTGGTTACGCCGTTATCATCGTATTCCACCATATTTCTGAAGTCATAACCGTAGATTTGCGCGGTCAGCGTATCAGTCAGGTTAAGTTTCAGGTCCGCACCATAGAAGGCGGCAGAATCGGTAGTCAGGCCGGTGCCCGCAGGAGCCATGTCCGTAACGAGTTTACCGGCGATAAGGGTGAAGGTCTTGAAATCGTCGCTGTACGCGAGTTTCACGGCATCCACCGCGTTGGCGAGGTTTACGCCTTCAGCGTTGTAATGAGTCGGCCCGAAATACATCACGGCGCTGTTTTCGTCGCCGTAGAACTGGCGGCCGACGGTCGCTTCTAAGCAGCAGAACAAATTGGACAAAACGACATTCGCTTCAACTAAATTAACGTCCTTCCAATAGCTGTCAAGATTGGAACCGCTGGTACCGCCTCTATCATTGACAGTGCCGGCGTTGCCCCACATATTGCCGTATTGGAACAGCAGGTTGGCTCTCACGTCTTCCACTAAGTCAAAAGACGCACCGGCCAACACGCGCACATTCGTGCCGGAGTTAAACATTTTCGCTTCGTTGGTTCTTACGTCAGAACCAATTACCTGAACTTCCCCTTTCAGGTCCACATTTTTCAGTACATCCGCGCTTGCGGTAACAGGCCACGCCATAGTCATGACCAACAGCAAGCCAAGTAGTTTCTTCATGTTACTCCTCCTGTGTAATTTTAAACTACCCTACTCTCTCATTAAAACTTTTTAGTCCCCGCTTTTCAAGTCCTTTTGAAAATCCGGCTTGACAGGTCTTTGCATAACTGGTATTCTATTGTCCCCCGTCTAAGCGTCCAGCAAAAAACGCTAAAAAACACGTCTAAGCCCGACGAAAGACCCCATTTCCCATGAAACTCCCCGGGCTCACGCCCGGGGTATCTTTTGTTCCAAAATCTCAGCTTCGCTTGATTTTGCCCCCCGCTAAAAGGAAAGGATTTACAAATTTGGCCGTCATCCCGGCCATGGAGCCGGGATCCAGTCTGTTTAATAAGAAAACTCCGTTTTCTTGCGGCGGGATACACACTCCATCCCTCGGGCTTACGCCCGGGGTTTATTGTGAGCGGAATTTATAAAACACCCCCGGCGCGCGCGGGGTGTTTTGCAAGGTATCCATAAAAAATCCCGCGCTGCACGCGCGGGATTTTTTCTATAACGTATTTGCTACGCCCACAAAGCAAGTTTGGTTACTTTGTCGCTTCTTCTTACTTTGGGCTCGCCCACCAGTTCCTGGATATACGCTTCGCACACGTATATTTTGGTGCCGGGGAACAAATGTCCGCCCACCGTGTTATAATCTTTGCCGGACAGCATTACGTGCGCGTGCACGATGGGGCGGTTGTCCTGAATGCTGATGTTGCCGTTAAGACTTAAAAGTTCCATCTCTTCGTTAATGACTTTTTTGTCGTATTTCTTTTTGGTTTGGTCGTAAAAGCCGACGGTGGCGTTGGAAACGGACCCGACCACGTTCACCACGCCGCACTTGACTTGATTGTCGTGGCAAAAATCAGCGAGCGACTCCAACAAATCCTTGCCCTTAGGAAGTCTGAAAATATACGTCCTGCCGGTCAAGTAAGGTTTTTCTTCTGCCATTTTATTCTCCTCTGGGGCCCTACAGCCAGTTGGCGGCCCGTTTTAAATCTTGCACGTAAGCGCACACGGCGGCGTAGAGGGAATCCCCGTCCAGCCCCGCTTCGGCGTATACTTTCTGCGCCGACGCGCTTCCGAGAAATTCGCCGTTCTTATGCGGAAACAGCGTATGCCTGCGCCCCGCGCGGCTGTGAATCCAACAGTCCAGCGTGGGCAGGGTAAAATCGGTAATGCCCATGGCCGTGCGCAGCAGTTCCGGCGGCAGGATTGCGTCCTGCTCGGCCTGGGTCATCAGTTCAAACAGTTCCCGGCTCGCCACATATACCACGTTCACGTCCGGTCCTTTTTCGTTTAAAGCGGGAAGCAGCTCTTCCACCACAATGCGCCCCACTCCCGCGCCCTGCACGATAACGGTTCCTTCGGCGCGGCCTTTGGCGCGGCGCAAATAGTATACGCCGTTGACGGCTTTAATCGCGGGATCGGCGCCCAGCGCTTCGCGGTCCATAAACGCGTACGACGGACGCACCACAAAAGGCGCAAACACCGCCGGTTTGAGCGAAAGCGCGCGCACCGTAAGCGGCCAAATTTCGTCCACCTCCAAAGGCGTAGCCGTAATGCAGGCTCCTTTGGGGAAATTATCCTGCAAGAGCTGCAGGCTCTGCGGGTCCGCATGCGTGGGTCCGTCTTCGCCCGTGGGCAGACTGGCGTGCCCGTTAAACATAATAAAGGTATTCGGGTCCAGCCCGGCTTCCCGCGCGCATTGCACGCCGATGGCGTGCAGGCGGGCGGCCACGTGTTCAAACGCCAAAAACGCGCCGTACGAAGCCGATACGCCGATATGCCGCCCGAAGGCCGAAATCCCGGTGCAGACGGCGGCCATGCCGTCTTCGCAAATGCCGCCCGCGCTCAAGCGGCGCGAAAGCGGATTGGATACGGCGTTAAAATTGCCGGACGGAAAATCTTTGGCGATTCCCCCCGCGCCCGTGGAACCGTACAAATCGGCCGACGCGGCCAGCACCGTGCCTTTCGTTTCTTTATTTAAGTATGCCAGCACGGCGCCCAGCACACTGCGGGTGGTGTAGGATTTGCCTTTTTCAAACACAAATTCGGCGGGCACTTCCCCTTCAAAAAATTTGGTGTACAGCGCCTTGCAGTCGCCCAAATCCGCGCGGACGGCGCGCTTCTTTTCTTCCAGCTTCCCGGCGGAAGCTTTTAAGCAGTTGGCGGCGTAGGCGGCCGCGGTTCTGTCGGCCTCCAGCGCGCGGCGCACGGTCAGCAAACTTTCCCAGTAAAATTTTTCAATGTTTTCGGCATTCTTCTCCCCTTCAAAACGCGGGAAGGTTACGCCGAAAGTTTTTTCAAATTCGGCCAAAGACCGGTAAAACCCGTCGGACGCAAACTTGTGGCCGGCCCCGTGAGACGCCTTGCCTTCAATGCCGTAGTGCCAGCCCTTGACGGTGCGGTACACAATGGCGGTCGGCTGATGGTTGTCCAGCTCCGCCGCCAGCCGGTGCGCAATATGGATTTGTTTAAAATCGTGTCCGTCCGGCACGCGGATGACGTTGAAATCGTGGATATAGAAAAACTCCATCGGGTTCCACTGCACATAATCGCCGGGGTGTTCCCCGTCCGCCGTTACGCGTTCGCTTTCAATGGAAGCTTCGTTCCAGTCCAGGTGGAATACGGCGTTTTTCAGCTGCGCGGTGGCGGCCATGGCGGCGGCTTCACTCGCGCGGCCGGCGGTCAGCCCGCCCTCGCCTTCCACAATATGCACGGCCGGGCAGTTTTCCCCGTATGCGTCGGCGGCGGCCAGCGCCAGGCCGACGGCGGAACCGTCCCCCACGCCGCTCGCGCCCGTGCTGGTGCGCACGAACGGAATCAGCGGTTCGGGGTGTCCGCCCAGCGGTTTGACGTTAAATTGTTTAAACAGCGGCGTTCCCTGCATTTTATTGTGGCGGAAGCCCAATAAATCTTCCAGGCGCAGCTGCAAAGCCGGGTCTTCCGGCAGCAGTTCCGGCGCGGCGATGCGCGCACATTCGTTGCGCAGGGCCCACATCGCGTAAAGCCCCAGGGCTTTGTGTCCGGCGGCGTAGGAAATGATATCGGCCTCTTCCCGGTGGGGATGTTTTAAATCGTAGGCCATATCTTTATATAAAAGGTGTTCAACAAACCGTCCGCTTGAAATGCTCCCGCCCGGATGGCCGGAGGTGGGCACATAATTGTATAAAAGGGACACCAGCGCGCGGTACGCCGCGTCCAGGCGTTCCAGGCCCGCCGCGTCTTCGGCGGATAATTGGTACGCCGGATTATCCAGATAATCCGTTACGTCTGCAAAAACGCCTCTTTTCTTACCCAATTCAAAAGTTCGGCTCATAAGTTTATCCTATACGTCTATAAAGTAATGTCTCCCAGCCCTTCCTGCGCCGCCGCATAGGCCAGACGGAATACGTCCGCCACGTCGGCCTTGCTCACGATTTCCACGTTGGAGTGAATGTTGCGCGTGGGGATGGAAAGCCCGCAGGTCGGTATGCCCGTTTTGGACAGGTGCACCGCCCCCGCGTCGTTCCCGCCGCGCGGCGCTACGCGCACCTGGCGGCGAATGCCGTTTTTGTCGCAAATCTGTTTTAATTTTTCAAACAGCACCGGGTTGGTAATGGTGCGCGCGTCCAGCGCCGTAATGCCCGCGCCGCCGCCCAGTACGGTAATATAATCCTGCGGCGCGCAGCCGGGGATGTCCGCCGCGCCCGTCGTATCCAAACACAGGGACACGTCCGCCTCCACGCCAAAAGCCGCCGTGGCGGCGCCGCGCAGGCCGACTTCTTCCTGCACCGTAAACACCGCATACACATTATAAAAAGGATTTTTTAAAGCGCGCACGATTTCCGCCAGCACAAATACGCCCGCGCGGTTGTCCAGCGCTTTGGCGCAGATAAGCCCGTCGCCCAATTCTTCACAGCTCCGGTCCAGCACCGCCCAGTCGCCCGCTTCCACGCGTTTTTTGGCTTCCTCGCCGCTCAGGCCTATATCAATAAACAATTCTTTTACGCCCACGGCCTTGCCGCGGTCGGCTTCCGTGGTGATGTGCGCCGGCTTGGTGCCGATTACACCCGGCAGTTCGCCTCCGCGCGTCTGCACGCGCACCCGCTGGGCCAGCAGGGTGCGGGGGTCAATTCCCCCCACCGTTACAAAACGCAAAAATCCGCGCTCGTCCACATGATGCACCATCAGCCCCACTTCGTCCATATGGGCGCAGAAAAGCAGGTTTTGGTCCGACGAGCCTTTTTTATAGACAATCAGGTTGCCCGTCACGTCGGTACGCATATCGTCCGCATAAGCGGAAAGCAGATTTTTTAAATACTGGCGCACCGCATTTTCACGGCCGGCGATGCCCGGCAATTCGGTTAAGGTTTTAAGAATAGAAAAATCAAGTTTTAAGTCCATTGTGTTCACTTTTTGACAGTAAAGGTATCTACATTATACTCACAAACCTCCTTTTTTGCAAGCTTTTTCCGACGGTACGCCGAACGCGCGCGCCCGCGCCGCCTGTGCGGGCGGCGGCGGTTAACGGGCTAAAACGCCCGCCAGGCGCGAACCCGCGTGCCGGGGCGCCGGAAAAAATTGTAAAATATACGGGACAGAATTTATTTTCAGGAGGCTGTTCAATGACCGTTTCTTACAAAGAACTGGGTTTGGTTAACACCAGAGAGATGTTCAAAGACGCGATGGCCGGCGGTTACGCCATTCCGGCTTACAACTTTAACAATATGGAACAACTGCAGGCTATCGTTACCGCCTGCGTGCAGACCGGATCTCCGGTTATTTTGCAGGTTTCCAGCGGCGCCCGCAAATACGCCAACGCCACGCTTTTGCGCTGGATGGCGCGCGGCGCGGTGGAAATGATGAAAGAACTCGGCAAACCGGTGCCCCTGTGCCTGCACCTGGACCACGGCGACACCTTTGAGCTCTGCAAAGACTGCATTGACAACGGTTTCTCTTCCGTGATGATTGACGGCTCCCACCTGCCGTACGAAGAAAACGTCGCGCTGACCAAAAAAGTGGTGGACTATGCCCACCAGCACGATGTAACCGTAGAAGGCGAACTGGGCGTTCTGGCGGGTATTGAAGACGAAGTTTCCGCCGAGCACCACACCTATACCGACCCCGCCCAAGTGGAAGATTTCGTCAAACGCACCGGCGTGGATTCCTTGGCCATTTCCATCGGCACCTCTCACGGCGCTTACAAATTCAAAGTAAAACCCGGCGAAAAAATCCCGGATTTGCGCTTTGACATTTTGGAAGAAGTTTCCAAACGTCTGCCCGGCTTCCCGATTGTATTGCACGGTTCTTCCAGCGTACCGCAGTGGGCCGTCAAACAAATCAACGAATACGGCGGAAAAATTGAAGACGCCGCCGGCGTGCCCGAAGAACAGCTTAGAAAAGCCGCCAAAATGTCCGTGTGCAAAATCAACGTGGACAGCGACGGCCGCCTGGTGATGACCGCCACCATCCGCAAAATCTTCGCCACCAAACCCAGCGAATTTGACCCGCGCAAATACCTGGGCCCGGCCCGCGAAGAACTGATTAAAATGTACGCCGAAAAGAACGAAAACGTCTTTGGTTCCGCCGGCCGCGTGAAATAAGTTTTACGCCAGCAAAAAATCCCCGGGCTCCCGCCCGGGGATTTTTGTTTGTCCGGCCGCAAACAGGGCCCCCATGCAAACAAAATAAAACACCCGAAGTTCATCCGGGTGTTATGTTTCGGTATCAGTAAAAACTAACCGATGACAGGCGCGGTATACGTGCGGGCGGCCAGTTCGCGGTCCAGCATCAACAAGGCCTTTTTGTCTTCGCCAATCAGCTTGAGCGTGGCGATTAACTGGCGGACATTGGATTCCTCTTCCACCTGTTCTTTAATATACCAGTCCAAAAAGGACAGGGCCGCGCGGTCGTGTTCGGCTTCCGCCACATCCACCAGCGCGTTGATTTTGGAAGTAACCAGCTGCTCGTGTTCCAGCACCTGTTCAAAAATGGCCACCGTGTCTTTGCCCTTAATTTCCGGCTTGGCGATTTCCCCCAGCGTTACTTTTCCGCCGCGTTCGTGCACATAATCGTACATACCCAGGCCGTGGGCGTGCTCTTCCTGCACCTGTACGCCGAACCAGTTGGCAATACCGGTCAAATGAAGTTCTTCAAAATAGGCTTTCATCGCCAGATATAAGTATTCAGAATAAAATTCCGCATTGATTTGCGCGTTAAACGCGTCTTCCATTTTTTTGCTAAACATATTTCTCCTCATGGCCCCTGTACGGGGTTATTAAGAATAATTCCTACCTGATTATTATACATTTTTTAGACGGACGGCTCCAACAAAAAAAGAGCAAAAAGCTTCTTTTGCTCTTTTATAAATCTCCGGCGCGAGGCCCGGCTAAATGCCTTTTTTACGGAAGATTTCCGTTACCCGGTCAAAAATACCGTTGCAATAGGCAATCGTCAGCCCGTAATTGGAAAGCGGCACATTCTTTTCCTTTAATATATCCAGTCGCCGCATAATTTGCGTACGCGTTACCATACATCCGCCGCACTGTACGGCCAGTTTATATTTTTCGGCGTCCGCGGGGATAGGGTCCAAATTGGCCAAGACGTCAAACTCCAGTTTTTTGCCCGTATACTTTTGCAGCCAATTCGGGATTTTGGTCCGCCCGATATCGTCGCACTTGTTGACGCTGTGCGAGCAGGACTCCAAAATAAGCACCCGGTCGCCGTCTTTTAAGCGGTCAATGGCGCGCGTACCGCGCAGGAATGCGTCAAAATCGCCTTTCAGGCGCGAGAATAAAATACTAAAGCTCGTCAGCGGCACGGTGGGCGGCACCACGGAGCTGACGTACGCAAACGCCTGGGAATCGGTTACCACCAGCTTAGGCGTATGGTTTTGGAGGTATTCGCGCAGTTCGGTATCTTTTAGACACACGGCCACCGCGCCGATATCCAGCAAATTGCGGATGGTCTGCACCTGGGGCAGAATCAGCCGCCCCTCCGGGGCGGACGCGTCCACGGGAATCACCAGCACCACTTCGTCCCCGCCGCATACAAAATCGTCCAGAATTACGTCCTGCGAATAGGAGCTTTTGGGCAGATGCTTTTTAATCATTTCCAGCAGGCGGGGCAGCAGCTGGGGCGTCTTGCAGCTGAAATCCAATATGTCCGCACCTTTAATCTCTACGTTTAATTTCTGTAAATCGCTTTTGTTGTGCACAAAGAAAAACGGCACTTTGCGCGCCACGCACGTTTCCATCAGCGTCTGGTCATACGCGTCAAACTGGTCCGCAAATACCAAAATGGCCAGATCCACCTGGTCCAGCGCGTCGTTGGTGCGTTCCACGCGCTGTGCGCCCAGGGCGGAAGTGTCGTCAATGCCGGGCGTATCCAAAATCGTTACCGGGCCCACGCCCAGAATTTCAATAATTTTTTTAACGGGGTCCGTCGTCGTGCCCGGATGCGCCGCCACTACGGAAACGTCCTGTCCCGTCAGCGCGTTTATCAGGGAGCTTTTGCCCACGTTCATTTTGCCAAAAATGCCGATATGCGGCCGATTCACTTTTACCATAATTAAATTATATAAAAAATCTCCCCGCACGGGCTGTAGGGCACCGCAGGCGGCGGTACTCCCCGGCCGCCGGCCGGCAAGGCACGTCCTCGCTGGGTTCCAATAAGGTATAATAAAGGAAAGTCCGTATAAACGAGGAAAATCCTGTATGAACAAATTTGACGTGTACCTGAAAGACCGTGCCAAGCTGGTGGAAAAGAACCTTTCCAAATATATTTCCAAAATCAAAAATTCGCCCAAAATTTTGACCGACTCTATGGACTACTCCCTCCAGGCGGGCGGCAAACGCGTGCGCCCCATCCTGCTGATGGCCGCGGCCGAAGCGTTCGGCAAAAAAGCGGCCGACGTAATGCCCGCCGCCTGCGCCGTGGAAATGCTGCACACCTATTCCTTGATTCACGACGATCTGCCCTCCATGGATAACGACTCCCTGCGCCGCGGCAAACCCACCAACCACAAAGTGTTCGGCGAAGATTTGTCCCTTCTGGCGGGAGACGCGCTGCTGACCTATGTATTTGAAGTATTTGCGCAGAACGGCAAAGTAAAAGCCGTCGGCGCGGAAAACACGTTAAATGCGCTCGCGCACTTTGCTTCCTGCGCCGGGGCTTCCGGCATGGTCGGCGGCCAAACGGCCGACGTATACGCCGAGGGTATGGGCGCGGCGGACGCGCACAGCCTGCGCGCCGACAAACTGCGCAAGCAGTCTAAACCGCTGGCGGACAAAACCCTGCATTATTTTATGCTTCCGTCCTCCGTCAAAGAAACGACGCCCGAAACCATTTTAAATTACATTCACGCCAACAAAACCGGCGCACTCATCCGCGGCAGCGTGGAAGCCGGCGCGCTCCTGGCGGGAGCCAAAGGGGCGGACCTGGCGCATATGAAAAAATACGCCAACTGCATCGGCCTGGTGTTCCAAATCGTGGATGATATTTTAGACGTCACCGCCTCGGCCAAGCAGCTGGGCAAATCCAACAGCGACAAGGAAAACGGCAAGCTCACCTTCGTCAGCCTCTATGGGCTGGAAGGCAGCCGCAAGCACGCCCAGCTCCTCATCGCCAACGCGCAAAAAGCGCTTGATTCGCTTAAAAACGTGAAGAAGAAAAACCTCTGGCCCCTTTACGAGATGGCCGAGTTTTTCAAAACCAGAACTTACTAATTAAGGATTGCCTATGAAAGTACTTCCCAGCATTCAGAGCCCGCGGGACCTGCGCCTGATAAAAAAGGAACATCTCCCCACCCTGTGCGAAGAACTGCGCCGCACCATTATAGAAACCGCCAGCAAAAACGGCGGCCACCTGGGTTCCAGCCTGGGCGCGGTGGAAATCATCACGGCGCTGCATTACGTGTTCAACACGCCGGAAGATAAAATCGTTTTTGACACCGGGCACCAAGCCTACGCGCACAAACTGCTTACGGGCCGCCAGAAAGACTTTGGCACCATCCGCACCCAAAACGGCCTGAGCGGATTTCCCAAACGCTGTGAAAGCGAGTACGACACCTTTGGCGTCGGCCATGCTTCCACGGCCATTTCCGCCGCGCTCGGGATGGCTATCGCGCGCGACCAGAAAAAAGAAAAATCCAAAGTCATCGCCGTCGTGGGCGACGGCTGTTTAACGGGCGGCATGGCCTACGAGGCGCTCCAAAACGCGGGCCTTTTGCGTTCGGATTTGCTGGTTATCCTAAACGACAACCAGATGTTTATTTCCAAGCGCGTCGGGGCGCTGGGCAAAGCGCTTACCAAGCTGCTTACCACGAAATACGTCCAGCTGGCCGAAGAAAAAGCCACCAACTTCTTAAAGCGTTTTGACGAACTGGGCAACAACGCCGCCAAGCTGGCCAAGCGCGCGCGCTCCATTCTGTTCCCCGGCACGCTGTTTGAAGAAATGGGTTTCCGCTATTTCGGCCCCGTCAACGGCAACGACATCAACGAAATGATTGAAGTGCTGGAAAATTTAAAAGACGTTAAAGGCCCGGTTATGCTGCATGTGGTAACCAAAAAAGGCAAGGGCTATAAACCCGCCGAAGAAAAACCGACCAAATTCCACGGCATCGGCATCTTTGACGTGGACACCGGCGACACCATCGGCAAGTCCAACTCCGTTACGTTTACGCAGGCGTTTTCGGACGCGCTGTTAAAACTGGCGGAAAAGGATAAATCCATCACCGCCATCACCGCGGCCATGCCGGAAGGCACGGGGCTGGACGCGTTTCGCGACAAATTTCCCGCCCGCTACTTTGACGTCGGCATCGCCGAAGAGCACGCCGCCACTTTTGCGGCGGGCCTGGCGGCGGGCGGCTCCAAACCCGTCGTGGCGCTTTATTCCACGTTCGCCCAACGCTGCTACGACCAGATTGTGCACGACATCTGCCTGCAAAACCTGCCCGTCGTATTCGCGCTGGACCGCGCGGGCCTAGTGGGCGAAGACGGCCCCACGCACCACGGCGTGTTTGATTTAAGCTTCCTGCGCGACATTCCGAACTTAATTCTCGCCGCACCGGCGGATGAAAACGAAATGCAGCATATGCTCAAAACGGCTTTTGACGCCAACGCCCCGTTCGTACTGCGCTATCCGCGCGGCGCGGGCTTCGGCGTGAAAATGGACGACGCCCCCCAAGCCCTGGAAATCGGCAAAGGGGTGTGGCTTAAAAAAGGGAAGGACGTCAACATTCTGGCCATCGGCAACCGCGTGCACCCGGCCCTAAAAGCCGCCCAGGCGCTGGCCGAAAAAGGGGTGGACTGCGGCGTAGCCAATATGCGTTTTGTCCGCCCGTTGGACACCGGGCTTATTGACGAAGCTTTAGCCCTGTCCCCCCGCCTGGTAACGACGGAAGACAATATGCTCGCGGGCGGCTTCGGTTCCGCCGTGGCGGAATACTTAACCGACAAGCAGGCCGATTTCAAACTTCTGCGCCTGGGCATCGGGGACGAATTTGTGGAACACGGCAAGGTATCCCAGCTCTACGACCAGCTGGGAATGAGCGCCGGACAGATGACGGACCATATTCTGAAATGGAAAACCAAGTGAGGGATTATGAGCAAAGAACAAGACGCCATTGAACACGAAGATTCCTATATTAAAGCTTACGAAGACATCCACCTCTTAAAACAGGACGTTATGCGCCCCGTGCGCATGGAGCTGGAAGTGATGAAGCCGGAGCTTTACCTGCAGAAGTTTAACATCAAAGAAACCATCGTCTGCTTCGGCAGCGCGCGCGTGCGGGAAGAGAAAGAAGCGCAGGGCAAAATCAAAGCCGCCAAAGAAGCGCTGGCCAAAAACCCCTCGGACGTAAACTTGCAAAACCGCCTGTACGAAGCCGAAGGCCTCGCCAAGCTGACGAAATACTACGAAGAAGCCCGCCGGTTTGCCAAAATCGCGGTACAGCGCGCGGGCGACCGTTTTGCCGTCGTTACCGGCGGCGGACCGGGCCTGATGGAAGCCGCCAACCGCGGCGCGTTTGAAAACGGCGGACGCAGCATCGGCATGAACATCACCCTGCCGCACGAACAGCGCCCGAACCCGTATATCACGAAGAACCTGGCGTTCCTGTTCCATTATTTCGCCATCCGCAAACTGCATTTGGTGATGCGCGCCAAAGCGTTTGTGGTGTTCCCCGGCGGATTCGGCACATTTGATGAACTGTTTGAAATTTTAACGCTTGTTAAAACGGGCAAAAAACAGGAGATTCCGATAGTGCTCGTAGGCAAACAATTCTGGGGCGACGTGGTGAACATCAAAGGCCTATCCTCCTACGGCGTGATTTCGCCCGAAGAAGCCGAAGCCTGCACGGTGGTGGAAACCGCCGAAGAAGCGTGGGACGTACTGGCCAAGTTCTACAAAATCAAATAAACTATCCGCCAAAAAGCCCGGCGCCGAACGCCGGGCTTTTTTATGGCTAAAATGAATATGCCCCGCCGATACCATACCAATCGGCATGATAGGTTCCGCCCAATTTCTTGCAAAATGCGGTTCCTTTGTCCGTCTGGGGAAAGCATCCGCGCTTGCCTTGCGTCCAATAATCCGGCTGCTGGGCGATGATACCGTCCGGTATCATTAAAAACATATAATCCGGATTATCCATTCCGCCGGCGTATTTGGGGACTGCCACAATGGTATTACTATAAAAAGCCGCAAACGTAAAATTTTTTGTTTCCAGCGTACCCCCCGTATCGGATAAAGTGCCGTACTGTTCCAAGCCTTCGCCCATCATATCCCAGCAAGAGTTACCGCTTGCATCCGAAAGAAGGCATAAGGTTACATTATCACATACCTTTTTCATAACGGTTAGGGCTTCGGTCATACGTGCTTTTTGTACGGCATTTTCATACTGCGGCAGTGCCACCGCCGCCAATATGCCGATAATAAGCACGACAACCAACAGTTCTATCAAAGTAAAGCCTTTTTGCATAATAACTCCGGAAAAGCATAGATTTGCCCGACACAGATGCCGTATAAAAACGCCAAGCAAGACGGGCCGTGCTTTACCCAATTTATCAAAAAAAAAAAAACAAATCAAGGCCCTCCGGGCCTTGGGGTTCTGGCCTCAACCAGGGTTAACGCAATGAACGGTACTATTAATTAGATGGGAACAACAAAGGGGGTATGAAGCCGCCCGCAGAGTCCAGGTCTGGGGGGCGCTGGCGGCGCGCAGCGTGCCTGGCCAGGGCTAAAGCAATAAACGGTGCTATTACTTAATGGAAACAACAAAGGGGGTATGAAGCCGTCTGGTATGCCGCGGCCCGCAGGGTCCGCCCCTCCCTTTCCTTGACGGTGCCATCCGACTAATGGAGGCACACTGTTTAAACAATGTTGCCAAGCAACGTAACGTCCGCAAGGCTCTTTGGGGCCGGAAAAAGCACAAAAAAGACCGCCGGTTTGCTGCCCGGCGGTCTTTTGTTGTTTCACTAAATTATTTTTTCTTCGCTACTTTTTTAACGGCTTTTTTAGCGGCCGGTTTTTTGACGGCGGCTTTTTTTACAGTCGTTTTTTTGGCGGCCGGTTTTTTAGCAGCGGTTTTTTTAACGGCGGCTTTTTTCACGGCCACTTTTTTCACGGTTTTTTTGGCGCAGGCTTTTTTCGCACACGCTTTTTTAGCACAGGCTTTTTTCGCCGGTTTTTTGACGGCGGCTTTTTTCACGGTTACTTTTTTGGCGGCCGGTTTCTTGGCGGCGGCCTTTTTCACGGTTTTTTTAACAGCCATTTTTTTCTCCTGAGACAATTAGTTTTAACCTCATAAAAATAATAGCACAAATTATTTTAAAATGCAACTTTTTCTCGTCTTAAAATAATTTTTTCAAAAAAATCAAGCCCCGTTTTTTTACGTCTAAAAAAATACTTTTTATTTTTTCTCCGTCGGAGATTTTCTCCCCGCGCGCAAAATGGCATATACGCCCGTGCGTCCGCACAAGGCCGTAAAAATAAATGCGTTTAATGTGTTCCTGTACGCCAGCGACACCGCAACCGCAAACAAAAGCGCGTACCAAAAATGTGTTTGCCGTACGGAAAATCCGCTCCAAAAACTTGTCAGCGCAGCATAACAAATAAGCGCGATGTAAAACCAATTGCACACATAAAAAATTTGCAGCGTGCGCTTTAAATTGCTTACGCCAAACACGCGCAGGATAAGCGGCAGAAACGTACTTTTTCCAAACGCAAACAGCACGCCAAGCACAATTCCCTCCGTGTACAATCCGTTAAAAATATGCCCCGCGCCGGGCGCGGCCAAACTCAGCACAAGCGCGATTAACGCATTCATTTATCCCCCCACAGTTTAAGCAAAGCCGCCGCCGTTTTTACTTTGGAAACCCGCGCATATTCAAGCCCGCTTCCGCGCGTCATTTCCCGCGCCAGACGTTCCATTTTTTCGGCAGACCCCTGTTTGAGTTCCAGCTCAATTTCTTTCATGCATACGCGACGCCCGACCACCAAAATTTCGCAGTCGTCCAATGCCAGCTCAGCTTTTGCTCCGTCGTAAAAAACTTCCGCCGTGCGCCGGCGGTTGCGAATGGAAAACACCGGCCGAAGCCCGGTGATATCAAGCCCCTTCCACCGTTTTTTTGCGTTTAAAAATTCCAATGCGTCCGCTAGATTTTTGATGTTTGCAAGCGGCATAGTTTCTTCACGCCGCACGGCTTTTCCGTTTTTCACTTCCGTGCGCGTTTTAAAAGCGGCTTCCCATTTTCCGTCGGTATTGCGCACGCGGAACGCAATCAACCGTTTTTCAAACTCGCCGCCCGGACGTTCCAAATAAACGTCTTCAATCTTCAGCCGGCGCGGAGATGAAACATTTTCTTTCCCCGCCGCACGGCGTACGGCGGCCAGCATCCGCATAAACGCGCGCGGAGAATTGGCATCCCACTTAAATTCGGTTTCCATATTCTTCATAAATTTAGTTTAGCAAAAAAGTATAATACTTTTAGGAGGTAGCGCATGAAAAAATTACGCCAGCCGACTTCCCTTCAGTGCTTTGGATGCGGGCGGAAAAACCCCTTCGGCCTGAAATTGGAATGGTATAACAATTATGACGACAAGCAAGTGGAAGCCGATTTCACACTTGACGACAATTACTGCTCGTACCCGGGCACGGTGCACGGCGGGATTGTAGCCACCATTTTGGATGAAACATCCGGCCGCGCCGTCCTGCTGAACAACGATTTTACGCGCCTGATGGTAACGCTGAAAATGGAAGTGGTCTACAAACACAACACCCCCACGCACACGCTGTTAAAAGCGGTGGGACGCATTATTAAAGACAGCGGCTCTCGCGCGCTGGTGGAAGGAGAAATCCTCCTGCCGGACGGAACCGTATCGGCCAAATGCACGAGCATTTTGTATAAGATTCCGCAGGCGGTAAAAGAGAAATGGGGCGCGGAAGAAGAAGAATGGGCCCGCACAACGCCCCGCGCAGAAGAGTAATCTCAGACGGGGCAGCCCGGCTGCCCGTTGAGTTCGCGCTCTGATTTTGCTAGAATAAATTATCGCTTTAGGATCGGTAGCTTAGCTGGTAGAGCGCCTGCTTTACACGCAGGAGGTCACAGGTTCAAGTCCTGTCCGGTCCACCATCTTAAAAGGCACTCCGCACGGAGTGCCTTTTTTTGTTGGAGTAAAGAGCCGCCCACCGACGGGAAAAGCGCGGAATTTTTATCCATACGGGTTTTAGAGAGGTTTTTAGGGGTGAAAGAAAGGCCCGTTTCCGGGCCTTGTTCTCTAATGGGGAAATTTGAAGGATCCACTTTACAGCCTATTCCATTCCTTTTCCTGCCGTTCAAAACTACTTTCCCCCTCTGCCAAGGTCATAACTTCCTTTAAACTCAGACTACGCGGATTATTATACTCTAAGATATCCGACACGATCTTGGGCCAGAGATAACACAAATTTAAATACCGGGCAAAAGTGCGTTTATTCATACCGCTGGTCTTTTCCCATTCACGCGTGGGCAAGCCCTTTTCTATCATCTTCTTTAGTTGCCACCCGCGTGCGAGACCGCGTACTAAACTCTCATTTAACTGGCGGACAGTTAAAATATTCCGCGCCGACCCGTTTTGCAATTTAACCGATGACACATTATCTACTACAAAAGTGTTTCTTACATATAACGCACCGTCTAACTTGTCAGCGGAGAGAGGCAGTATGTCCGTTTGTCCTGATATCCTTGGGCAAGCACTTAAATCCGCCTTTATCTGCTTTTCATTAAGGAAAATGCTCAAATAATGGGTCTGATTCATACTCTGACAAATTGCTTTTTCTATCCAGTTCTGCATTTGACTATCTGTTAGTCTATCTCTATCTGCCAACGCTTCCAAATCTCCAAAATCCGTCATTTTAAGCGTTTTTAGCACAAAACTATCCAGTTGTTCCACAGGAAGATAATGTCCGCCAACGCCGTTGTAATAATACAGGAACTTTTTCCCCTTCTTGTTAGACGAAGTCAGCCGAAACGTCTGCCCTTTGTCATCGTATAACTTGCCCGCCAGTACAGTTTTATGGGTTTGATAATGGCTAAAAGCATTTGGATCGTTAATACGTCGGCGAATCAAGTCTTGTACTTTATCCCATAAATTCTGCGGCACAATCCCAGAATGTTTACCGGCATATACCTTGTTTTTGGCATAATGCGCAATTTTGCCAATATAAAGTGGATTCGTTAGAATACGCTGCACATTACTTTTGTAAAATTGACCGCCGCCATGCTCGTGCTTACTGCGCTTTGCCACCCATTTTTTTGTGTAAAAACCTTGTTCATTAAGGTACTCCGCCACGGAAAACATATTCTCGGTTTCTATATATTTTTGAAAAATTAGCCGGACAAGCGTGGCTTCTCTTTCGTTCACGCTGAGTTGCCGTTCATTCACATCATATCCTAGCGGCGGAGTTCCGCCCATCCAGAGCCCCTTGGCTTTACTGGCCGCAATTTTATCCCGTACGCGCTCTGCCGATACTTCCCGCTCAAACTGGGCAAAGGATAACAGCATATTAAGCGTCAGTTTCCCCATAGAATTACTTGTATCAAACGACTGGGTAATAGATACAAAGTTACACTCGTATTTATCAAACTCCTGCATCATTTTGTGGAAGTCTATAATAGAACGCGACAGACGGTCCACTTTATATACCACCACTACTTGGATATGGCCCGCGCGAATATCGTTAAGAAGTGCCTGTAATCCCGGGCGATCCATTGTTCCCCCGCTGATACCGCCGTCCGAATAAGTTTTGGTATATTCCCAACCGTTGAACGCTTGGGATAAAATATAGGCCTTACAAGCTTCTTCTTGGTTTTGGAGCGAGTTAAACTCCATATCTAGGCCGTGTTCGGTAGATTTACGCGTATAGATGGCACAGTTAATTTTAGGCATATCGTTTCCCCGTAAGTCCAAAAAATTTGGGGCCGCTTATGTGGCCCCGTGTTATCTTTTGCGCTATTGCCGTCAAATTGGAATAGATATTATTCTCCCATTCGTATTCTTTCTCCCCTTTTACGGCAACTTGATATATGTTTCCCTTATATTTCTTGGTTAGGATAGTCCCTATTGCCAAAGAATACTTATTCTTATTTGCCCGTTGGATATATTTCTCTGGGTTACTAGCGTATTTATCCAATCTCGTGATATATTTTTCTGCCAGTTTACAACTATACAACTCGCATTGGATAGCATACCACAGAGGACGATATTTACATTTCCTTCCTCTCAACGGGTAACGGTAGAAGATATCCCAATAGAATTGGAGCTTTTCATTGGATAACCCTTTGAGTTCTTCCAAACTTTTAGGTAAATAACATTTATTTCTCATTTAGCACCTTCCGAATACGGTGTAGTTTACGGGCAGCTTGACCCTTACCATAATAGGCTTTGGCTAATTCGTCAAAAAATTTTATGGCAAGGAGTAGTAGCTCTGTATTGTACAGCTTCTTGGGGCGGCCAAGTGGATTGCCCGAACGCCCCTTTACAAAACGCCCCGATACAGGTGGTAACTGGCGTGGCGTCATTTGGTAAGCCCAAAGAACACATATCCGCTGATTGGCCGCCTGACTATATCCATAGCCACGCGGGAGATACTTTTGTATGTCTTTCCTTGGTATTCAAAGGCGTTTTCAAGCACTTTTACTTCAAGGGTTTGCCCGTGATAAGTTTTGGTGATAATAGCCCCAACTGCAGGTAAACGACTGTCCCGTTCTTTGGGCGTCGCCGCCGCTGACTCAACAGCATGTTGTTTGGTAATTTTTACAGCAGCTTTTTTGATGTTTTTCTTCATAAACAACTCCCGGTAGTATATTGGTTTTAGTAGGGCTTTTTGAGCCCATCACTATTACCGCTTACTATCGGGAGTGAAGTCAAGAGATATCCCCAAAGACAGATTAGTTATTATTGCACAAATCAGTCAATGCCGATATACCTTTTAATACAAACATCTATTAAAGAATCATTTTTTGAGGGGTAAAAAGAGCGTTTAATAGTCTTTTACGCAGACTCCCGCGCACAATCAATCCAGACACTTGAGATAGATTTGACAAAAGACCTTGTTTCCTAGCTTGCGCAAGATATTGTGAAAATGTCATTTTCCCATGTTCGCACAAACACCAGTTGCGCCAACCGATTCGCAAACGGTGATAAGTGTTTAGTTTCCAAGCCAACTGCAAATTTTTTTCCCCTGCATTCATTAATTTCTTATGCAGACCATCCAGATGAAACCATTGTTCCGCCGTGGGGCCAGTGGAGAAAGTTTGGCAATCTTGCCCAGAATGGAGCCGGTATTTGATAAATGGAAATTGTAAAATTGCCGCTTTGCCGTCCGTACACGCTCCTAGCATAAACGGAACATCCTGCACCTTGCCGTATTGTTTAAAATCGGGCCGGAAAGCTTTTTTTAATGCTTCGGTACGGTAACTAGCGGAACTAAATGTAAATGAGCCACCCAAAAAGATGTAAGCAGAAAATTCACTTGCATTGTGTAACACGGCGGTTGTAGTGTCGCAAGCGTTAAAAGGCTGGTCATCCCAATCTCCCATAGCCGAAAGCGCAACATTTAATTCTGGGATTTGGTTATAAGCTTTCAAAAGAGTTTCCAAATAGGCCGGATGAATCAAGTCATCGTCATGCGCCATTACCGTAATAGCACGGGATGCGATGTTTTGGCAACGTTCGGTGCATCCGTATACATTTAAAGACTTGGGTTCGTAGATTAACTCTACCCCTTTGGACGAGTAGTCACGCGCTACCTGCAGAACTTCTTCTGTTGGGGCGTTGGCCAACAACACAAGACGTGCCCCATGCACGGTTTGGTTTAAATAACAATCTAGCGCTTGCCGCAGAAAAGCTGCACGGTCATGCGCGAAAAAGAAAACTTCTACGTCTTTAGCAGTATAACTCATAGACTATTTTCCCCTAAACTGCATGGCATATAAGGCCGTATATGCCCCGTTCTTCTTCAAAAGTTCCCCGTGACGCCCCTCTTCCGCTATCTTCCCGTCGTTTATCACCACAATCTTGTCCGCATTTTGTATCGTCGACAATCGGTGCGCTATCACGATAACCGTCCGGTTCTTCATCAGGTTCTCCAACGCTTCCTGCACCACCCGCTCCGACTTGTTGTCCAATGCGCTCGTCGCTTCGTCCAATATCACGATCGGCGCGTTCTTTACAAACGCACGCGCTATCGCCAACCGCTGTTTCTGCCCGCCGGACAGCAATATCCCACGCTCCCCTATCTGCGTTTCCAATCCTTCCGGCAGCTCTCTGACAAATTCCTCCAAACACGCGTTCTTTAATGCCTGCCAAATAACTCCTTCATCCGCTTCGGCGTTGCCCAAAAGAATGTTCTCCCGGATCGTTCCAGAAAACAAAAAGTTGTCCTGGAACACCATCGCTATTTGTTTGCGTAAGGAGTTTTGACTAATATCTCGGATATCGGAACCATCAATCTTAATGGAACCTTGCTGAATATCATAGAGCCTAGGCAACAGGGCAGAAATGGTAGTCTTGCCGCCACCTGAATTTCCAACTAATGCTATAGTAGTTCCCACAGGAATCGTAAGATTAATATCATGCAGGACTTCCCGGCCAGGCAGATACCCAAAATGCACATGCTCAAATATGATCTCTTTATTTACTTCTTGCAGTTCCTTAGCCGTACTTAAATCTTTGATCTTAGGTTGAAGATCCAAAATATTAAAGATACGGTCTATCGCCAAAAAAGAATTTTGAATTGCAATATAGTTGTTTCCGACAGATTTAAGCGGCGTATAGAGCATCATCAACGCAGCAATAAATGCTACGAAGTTACCGCTAGTAATTTTCCCGCTGACAATCAAATAGCTGCCGCATCCAATTACTAAAGCCACACCTATGGACATAATAATATGCATCAAAGGAGACAGCCAGTTTGTCCCTTTTACCATTTTCATTGCCAGGGCAAAAGTCATATCGGTCACTTTGTGGAAACGGTGTTTAAACTCCTCTTCCAATGTAAAAGAGCGAATCGTCTTATTGCCGGCAAATGTTTCGTTATAAATTGTCATTACGTAAGACAAATTTCCTACCGTCTTTTCCAAAATTTCTTTCATTTTTTTACGCACAACCGACATCGGATAGATAAACACCACCAGTACGGCAATGGCGATTACCGCCAATTGCCAGGAGTTGTACAAAAGCACACCTATTAGCGAAATAGACGAAAAAGTTTTAGATAAAAATTGCTTTAAGTTATCGATCAATCCTGTAGAAGCGGTTTCAGCATCATTGGAATACCTGAATAAAATTGTCCCCGAATTATTTTGATCAAAATACGAGGTATCCATAGATAGAAGTTTATCGTACAATTTACGCTTCACTCCAATCGTAATCTTTTGAGCCACCCATGTATTCAGATAGTTTGAAGCATAGATTAAAACCCCTTGTACAACAGTAAAGCCAACAATCAGAAAAGGAATTAAAGCCGAAAAATGCGGCTGTTTGTCCACCATTACTTTATCCATAAAAGGCTTTAAAAACATGGCCACGGCCCCATCCAACGCCCCCACAGGTACGGTTAACGCCACACCAAGAGCTGCACGGAACCAATAGGGCTTAATATACGGCCACATCCGCCGGAAATTTACAACTAAAATGTTATTCATGATTTGTTCTTGAAGTAGTTTTTTCATAAAAATATACCCTATAAAATATCTCAAAATCTCATTTTTGACTAAATAAAGGCCATCGCAATGCTAATGATTGATGAATATATTGCTTTACTCCAGCACAGGTGGTCACAAAAAATTCTTTT
This sequence comes from Candidatus Avelusimicrobium alvi, assembly GCF_958451995.1. Lineage (NCBI taxonomy): Bacteria > Pseudomonadati > Elusimicrobiota > Elusimicrobia > Elusimicrobiales > Elusimicrobiaceae > Candidatus Avelusimicrobium > Candidatus Avelusimicrobium alvi. The sequence continues at coordinate 58,041 of NZ_CAUDSG010000002.1, read as the reverse complement.
GGATATTTTTTCAATAAAATAGTGTATTTGTCCCAAAACAAACGGTTAGCATGGCCTGGGCTAATATGGCGACAATTAATTTGCACCGCATAGGTGGAAATCCCATATTGTCTAGCCGCCAGCGAAAAATCTTCGCAATATAAGTGGAAATCAAAAGCGGGGTCAAAACGCAAATTATACTTACGAATTAATGAACTGTGCACTATTTGGCAACACGCATCTACAGTATCTACTAAGTGAGGTCTTGTTATTTTGCGTCCAATCAATTTCTCTTTCTCTGGCACACCTTGTTTAATTTGACCATAAAACAAAGGATATATGTCCTTGCCTCTATGAGTCTTAATGAAACTTTTACCACCAAACTTGATGCTCCATGTCTTGCGAGTGGTGGTTTGTACACCGATAGGACCATAAATAACGTTTTTATCCAATTGGGCAAATAATGCTTGTGGGCTCTCCAAAAACTCAAAATCCTGATGGCACAATACCAACCAAGCATCCTTAGGCATTTTATTTTCCAGAAAATGATTAAAATGCACGGGAATAGGAATATTTGCCCGGGTATTCTCATACTTTATAAGAGTGCATCCCCGTAAAAACGGATTGTTTTCTATCAAGGCCTCGTACTGTACCAAGTTAGTAACCACGGAAATCAAATAAATTTGTTCTTTTCCTTTCATATTGCAGGATGTTAAAGTATTTTCTTCGATATATATTCAGGATTCTTTTTCAAAAAATGCTTAATCTGCCATAGATTTCTAAGTAATTTAAAATATTCTCGGCGCTGCGAGCGAAATTTAGGCAAAGACAACTTGTAAACCGCCCCAGCCCAAACCGGGAAGGATTGCCTCAATGCCTTGCTAGTTAATCGTGCCCACAACTTTGGAAATGTTTGAATCGTCCTTTTCAACAACCCGAAATCTCCTGTTTCCTTGCAAACATCAATTACTCTAGACATTAATTCTGCCAAATGTAATATTTGATCAGAAGCAAATTGTTGCTCGGCTTGTAAATAAAAATTCAGCATTGGAAAAAGAAACCGTTGAAACCATTCTTCGCTGTAACAGTTAAACCAAATTCCATTTTTATGTTTCCTATAAACGGCCATCACTTGGGGTAAAAAACCAATTTTTCCTTTTTGAGCATACAACAGATGAAGGAACCAGTCGTCCGGAATAATATTTTCCGGAAACAGTTCTGCCAATTCATCATAAAGGCTCCAACGGTACATGACAGAATTTGTTTGTATAAAATTATGTTTCAGCAAATCCGCCAGTCCCAACGTAGTTTTATAAAAACGATAGTCCTCCCGTGGAAAATATTCGTCTGGCCTGTTTCTTTCATCCTCCCAATGTATACAAACAGGATGGAAACACATGCTATATTCCGAGTGAGAATCTAAAAAATCTACCTGTCGTTGTAATTTATAGGGATCTGTCCAATAATCATCTCCCTCACATAAGGCCACATATTTTCCCTGAATCCGCCCCCAATTGAATCGTTTATTTGGATGAATTTTTCTCGAAAAATAATTTATTTTGCTTATAACAGGCTTGATAATATCAGGATATCGTACAGCATATTCTTTAATAATTGTAGCTGTCCCGTCCGTTGAAGCATCATCATAAATCAATATTTCGAAAGGAAAATTTGTTTTTTGCATAACAAAACCTTCAAATGCCTGTCTGATAAAACTCTCGTGATTATAAGCAATGCAACAAATAGACACTTTAATTGAATTCATCTTTTTATATACTTAATATCAGATATATTTTTTCGCTTTTAAACAATCAAAACGTTTTGATTCCATTTCTTTTTTCATATCTTCCAACATTTTTTTATATGAATATGCTGGTTTGTAGCCCAAATCTTTTTTTGCATTTTTAATACTGTAATGATGCTGATTAAGTTGTACCTTTTTTTCTGGACGATACTTTATAATACATGGTTTATTAGTTGGAGAGAATACTTCGGCAATTCCCAACACTTGTTCTTCCAAAGAGGTCCTTTTCCCTGTAGAAACATTATATATGCCTGCTTGAATTTTGTTATGAATCGCTTTAAGCATCATTTGAGTCAAATCTTTCACGTATACGATGTCTTTTTGTATTTTGCAGTCTCCCCATATTTCCAGAGTTTCTCCTCGTAAGGCCTGGCGGATCATTTTGCGATACCCGACTTCACATCGTTTTCCATCAACATAAAAGAATTGATTTGGATGATAAGAATAAATATTAGGGCAACGGAACACAGCATATGAAAGTCCCGCCGCAACATGATAATGTTTAATCAGTTCTAAGGCCGCAATTTTTGAGATTATATAAACAGTATGATCATTTCCATATAAAATTGAATAAGGTAAATACGGATTAATGGGTTTTTTTTGTCCCCAATATCCGCCCATATCGCTGTGAGATTGAGTGTATAAGATTTGTTTGGCTCCAACTTTTTTACAATATTCTAAAGCATTTAGTGTTCCCAACGTATTAATCTCAAAATAACGGTTTGGTTCGTATCCTTTCATAGTGGCAGGCATGATTGCAGCTAAATGGACAACAACATCAACATTACTCTGAGGCAACAACTTGAAATCCTGCGCTTTTGAAACGTCCAAATGAACATAAGGGATACCCCTTTCCCGAAAATAAGGAAGTACTTCATCATTACGGCCGGTGGCTATAATATGATGTCCATCTTTTAATAATTCATCGACTAAATAAAGCCCAATCATCCCAGAAGCGCCTAAAATTACTATATTCATAAAGTATTCTCCGTAATTAATTTAAAACGATCTAACATAGAACAAATCGTTTGTGGGGAATTAAACATCATTACATCCACTATGGATAGTCCAGCCTCAAAAGAAGGAGATAAGCCATATTGAGAGTATGGTAATAATTCCACTTGTTGAAAAACGAGCTTGATTTGTGAGCATTCATATTTTTTTCTATCAAAAAAAGAGATGCCCCCCGGAGGATTCCAATATTCCGTAGTTCCATTAATAACTTTACATATATTCAGAGCCCATTCATCTGGAGCATGCGGCGTCTCGATTTGTAAATTCATTTTGGAAAATATTTGACAATTAAACGGTATAGACAAGTATTTGCATATAGTTTTTAATACATTGTAATTTAACAAAGTAATACTATCTGTATCTAAGGCAATAGCTTCCTTGACCACATCTATAGTTTGAGCATAATAAGGTGCTCGTCGTTTGTAAAACGTAAGTTGAGCAATTAACTTTTCTTGCCACGGTTCTTTTCTGATACGAATATCTTTAATCAATGTTTCTCTTGGATGTTTTTCCAATGGGATAGCAATATAAGTCCAACCTCCCCCTTGTTTCAGTATTCTATTACGCTCGATCCATCCGTGCTTAATAAATTGAACAGAATCAAATAAAATAAATTGATTTGTATGCTTTATTAAACTGATGTATCCCAAATAAGGGAAAAAATAAGGTTGCATGATACCTAGTTTCATAGTAATTTATCTCGCAAAATAGCTAATTTAAATTGAATAGTTTGTAAAAAAATATAAATTTTCCAACCAACGCTAATTCCAAATATATGTTGTAATCGTCGCAACATTTTAGTTTTACGTACAATAGTGGAAAAAAAAGCATTGAAACGATACCCTAAAGCTTGGTTAAGTTCATAATGAATGATTTCGTTGTTATAATTTCGCTGGCGCTGAGACAGAGAAGACCACATACCTTTTCCTGTTTGAGGATGAATAGACATGATTTTGTCTATAAAGAATACTGGTCCAAAACTCAAATGATAGAAAAATATATAGGTATCTATTAGTGGCAATGTATATTGCGAAAAATCCACAATATGCCGATAGATAATTGCCGATGTATGAATATATATGGGTCGTTCAAATGAAACTTGACGTGTTTTACCAGTATTCCAACAACGCGCATCTGCAGAATTATGATATAAAGAATAATCATAATTTTTTTGTACAGAACGGCAGATTGTATCATGTGCAAAAGCTATATACTCTGGATTCTCTTCTAATACATCCAGCGCCGTTTCAATTTTTGTTTCGTCGTCCCAGTAGTCATCCCCTTCAAGAGTGCACCAATACTTTGTATTAATTTTTTCTTTTGCCCAACGGCTATGTTCGCCTTTTGTATTTTTCATTTGGGCAATAATATGAATTCGAGATGGATATTTCTTTTGAAATTCCTTACAAATTGCCAGCGTATTATCAGTAGAATGATCTTCTAGAATTGTAATAATAAACGGATATTTGGTTTTCTGCTCTAATATACTGTTAAGAGTTTTTGCAATGCTATCTTCATGGTTATATGTTAATACATAAACTGTTAGTAAGTAAGGCAATTGTGTATGATTAAGTGGTTGAAACTGTGTATAAAGATATTTTCCATTTGCAAGCCAATTTGGATCATTCTTTTTCCAAAATACATTCTGTTTCTTTTTTTGAGCCGGGTTACCGGCTAAGAGACAATGTTTCTGGGGAAATGGTTTGGTTACTACAGCATGACTTCCAACAATACATCCGTCGCCAACAAGTGCATTTTTGAGTAACACACAATTCTCCCCAAACCACACTTTGTCCCCTATACGAATTCCAGAACCAGGAGCTGAAAATACACCTTGTTTATTATATATTGGATGTCCATCTGTTGCTTTGATGAGAACATTGTTTGCCAACATACATTGTTGGCCCATGATAATATTTTGATTGGAATGAAATGTAATAATTTTTGCCTGCTCTATGCTACATTGTTTTCCAATCGTTACATTTGTATAACTAACTTTACGTTGAGCGTCCTTGCCCAACCGAATTTGAAGTCCATTATGAATATAAATTGATTTTTCCAATTTTATATTACAAAAATGTCCATAAAGAACAATTGATACTTTCCCTTTTCCTGTATGCCAAAGTTTAGCGATAGTAATATTATTGTCACTTCCGTAAACAGTAATATCCAACTGTTGGGCGTCACAGCTTTCTATTGCAATTAAATTGCGTTTTCCAAAGTTATGAATGCTCATAGGTTAAATTATGCTCTGTAATATATGTATAACTCGCCAAATACTTTCTTCCCTCAGATTTGGATATAACGGAAGACACGCAATACGGGAACAAATATCTTCCGATATGGGGCACAATATTCGTTCATCTAAATACGGCAAAGTGTTGAGGGACGGATAGAAATACCGTCTGGGATAAATTCCCTCATTATTTAATGCTTTAAATACGCGTAACAAAGTTTTTTCATCTTTAAACAATACCGGATAATAAGCGTAGTTATAAATTAATTCTTTTTGCATTTGGGGTCGTTCTATCTGCCCGGCCAATTCTTGATCATATAATTCACAGATGCGCTTTCTGGCCGTTACAATTTCCCCCAAATGAGGCAAAACAGCAAGTCCCATAGCCGCATGGAATTCAGATTGTTTTCCATTAATTCCCAAACAGAAATGATTATCGCCACAATGACCAAAACGTTTGACCAGGTCCAGCTTTTGGCTAACGCTTTTTTCTCTAATTATTACGGCTCCGCCTTCCACAGTATGAAAGAGTTTCGTTGCATGAAAAGACAAAGTAGCAACATCACCATAACTACATAAAGATTTTCCTTTATATACAGAACCAAATGCATGCGCAGCGTCATAAATAACTTTTAAATGATACTTCTCGGCAATTTCTTGAATTTTTTCCACATCACACGCATAACCAAAAACATGAACCGGCATGATTGCGCGAGTTTTAGAGGTAATAGCCGCTTCGATTTTACTAGGATCAATGGTAAAATTTTTCGGCTCTATATCTACAAATACAGGTTTGCAGCGTTGCCATAAGATGCTGGAAGTTGTTGCCACATATGAAAACGGCGTTGTAATCACTTCCCCTTTATCAATACCCAGAGCTTCCAGCGCTAGTTGTAAGGCAATGGTTCCATTGGTTACGTACTGGAAGTATTTAACCTGTAAAAATGTTCGCAATGTTTCCTCTAATTCTTGCAAGAGCGGACCTTGGTTTGTCAACTGATTAGAGGCATAAATTAAGTCAATTTGCGCTTTATATTCCTCAATCGGAGGGAGATACGGTTTGGTAACTAAAATTTTTTCCATATCATTTATCCAAATACCACTTAACCGTTTTTAAAATACCGCTTTCAAAGTTTTCTTCCGCTTTCCACCCCAATTCCGTTTCCAGCTTCGTCGCGTCTATGGCGTAGCGGCGGTCGTGCCCCGCGCGGTCCTGCACGAAAGTAACCAGTTCTTTATAAGATTTCCCGTCAGAGGACGGACGCAATTTATCCAACCAACCGCAAATAGTATCCACTATCTGCAAATTATTCCGTTCGTTCCGCCCGCCGATATTGTACGTCTCTCCCGCTTTGCCCTTCTGCCAAACGAGCGATATCCCCCGGCAATGGTCCAGCACGTACAGCCAGTCCCGCACGTTTTTCCCGTCCCCGTATATCGGAATCGCCTGCCCGGCCAACGCCTTGCGGATAATCGTCGGAATCAATTTTTCATCATGTTGTTTCGGACCGTAATTGTTGGAGCAGTTGCTCGTCGTTACGTTCATGCCGTAGGTATGGAAATAAGCGCGGACCAAAAAATCGCTTGAAGCCTTGCTTGCAGAATACGGAGAATTGGGCGCGTAGGGCGTCGTCTCGGTAAAGAGTCCCGTCTGCCCCAGCGTGCCGTACACCTCGTCCGTGGAAATATGGTGGAAACGGCTGTTTTCATACCCCGGTTTTACTTGCCCGGGCGCGCTCATCCAATGGCGGCGGGCCGCTTCCAGCAGCGTAAACGTCCCTTCTATGTTCGTTTTGACAAACGGCAAAGGACCTTTTATAGAATTGTCCACGTGCGATTCCGCCGCAAAATGAAACACGCCCCGGATATCGTGCTCGGCAAACAGTTTGTTTACCAACTCCGCATCGCAAATGTCGCCTTTTACAAACGTATAGTGCGGATTGCCTTCGCATTCTTTTAAATTGTCCAAATTACCCGCATAAGTCAGTTTATCCAAATTAATAACGCGGTATTGCGGAAAGTTTTCCAAAAAATACGGCACGAAATTGGAACCGATAAACCCGGCGCCGCCCGTTACTAAGACAGTTTCTTGAGACATTCTTCCACTCCTTTGGTCCAATGGGGTAAATTCAAACCGAAATCCCGTTTGATTTTGTTTTTATCCAATACGCTGAAAGCCGGCCGCTTGGCCGGTGTGGGATAGTCCAGGGTCAGTATGGGACGAACCCGGCAGGCGGCGTGCGCCTGCGTTAAAATATAGTGGGCAAAATCATACCACGTGGCCGTTCCTTCGTCCGTAAAATGGTAAATTTCTTTGCTTCCCGGTTTAACGGCGGGCAAAATGCGCAGCGCGGCCTGGGCCAAATGGGCGGCGTAAGTAGGCGTGCCGAACTGGTCGGCCACCACGCGGATTTCCGTTTTTTCTTTTCCCAGAGCCAGCATCGTTTTTAAGAAATTTTTCCCATACTCGCTGTACAGCCAAGCCGTACGCAAAATAACGACGGTGCCCGCATAGCTCAACACATTGTGTTCCCCTTCCAGCTTGGTCCGTCCGTACACGCCCAGCGGGCCGGTGGCGGCGGATTCGGAAATGGGCGCATTGGCCGAGCCATCAAATACGTAATCGGTGGAAATATGCAGCAGAGGAACCTCTTTTTTCGCCGCCAATTTTGCCAAGTTGGCCGGCCCTGCGGCGTTAATCCTCCGGGCAAGCTCCGCCTCTTGTTCGGCTTTATCCACATTGGTGTATGCGGCGCAGTTGATGATTGCCGAGAAATCATGCCCGTCCCCAAACTCCAGCACGGCTTGTTCGTCGGTAATATCCAATTCCGCCGCGTCGGTGTACAGCGCATTGTCTCCCAAAATATCTTTTAAAGAACGGCCCAACTGCCCGTTTGCTCCCGTAATCAAAAGCATGGATGTTCCTTATATGCGTCAAACAACGGATTTTTTAAATCTTTTTCCGACAAAACGGCTTTAGATAAGTCTATTTTCCAATCAACCGCCAGTTCCGGGTCGTCAAACCGGACCGCCCCTTCGGAGGCTTTGTTATAATAGTTATCGCACTTATAGGCGAACTTGGCCGTTGGCGTGAGGACGGAAAATCCGTGGGCAAATCCGCGTGGAATAAAAAACTGTTTTTTATTTTCGCCGGAAAGCTCCACACCGAACCATTTGCCAAACGTTGGGCTATTCAGGCGCAAATCCACCGCCACGTCCCAGACGGCTCCTTCCAATACGCGCACCAGCTTCGCCTGCGCAAACGGCGGCTTTTGGAAATGAAGTCCGCGCAGGGTGTTCTGAACGGAAAAAGACTCATTGTCCTGTACAAAATCGGCGGAGATTCCCGCGCGGAGCAGGGTTTGCCGGTTGTAAGACTCATAAAAATATCCGCGCTTATCCTCAAACACCCGGGGCGTCAGCACCAGCAGTCCCTCAATAAACGGCTTAAAAAAATCCATTTTTCATGTCCTCCGGAATACGCCGCAAATACTCCCCGTATTTCGTATTTTTCATCAGAGCGGCTCTTTGTAAGAGCACATCCTCTCCAATCCAACCGTTTTTGAACGCAATGGCTTCCAGACAGGCGATTTTAAGCCCTTGGCGGCTTTCCAAGGCCTCAATAAACATAGAGGCTTTAATAAGGTCCGAATGCGTGCCCGTATCCAGCCAGGCCATACCGCGCCCCATCAGCTGGACGGACAATTCTCCCCGCTTCAGATACCAGTCATTGACTGCGGTAATTTCCAACTCTCCACGTGCGGAAGGTTTCAGACTTTTGGCCACCTCCACCACGCGGTTGTCATAGAAATAAAGCCCCGTCACGGCCCAGTTGGATTTGGGAGCCTGGGGTTTTTCTTCTATAGACAAAGCTTTCTTTTCCGAATCTATTTCCACTACGCCGTACGCCGTGGGATTTTTGACGTGATAAGCAAACACGGTCGCTCCGGTTTTTTTGGCGGAGGCCTCCCCCACCAGTTTCTTTAAGTCGCGGCCATAGAAGATATTGTCGCCTAAAATCAGACAGACGCTGTCGGAGCCGATAAATTTTTCTCCCAGAATAAACGCTTGGGCCAACCCTTCGGGTTTGGGCTGTTCGACGTAAGAAAGCCGAAGGCCGTAAGCGGAGCCGTCTCCAAAGAGTTTTTTGTAGAGAGGGAGGTCCGCCGGGGTGGAAATGATAAGAACGTCCCGTATCCCGGCCAGCATCAGCACGGAAAGAGGATAAAAAACCATCGGTTTGTCGTAAACGGGAATGAGCTGCTTGGATATGCCAAACGTCGCCGGATACAAACGGCTGCCCGTACCTCCGGCCAAAATGATGCCCTTCATGATATTCTCCCTTTCAAATAGCCTTTACGTCTAAAAATATTGCATTCTATACTTGGGAAAAGGGCTAATACTCTTGGCGGAGGAAAAAGCCCTTTTCCCCTTCATATGGATGTGCTGACCCATATGAAAAACTCTAAATCCTCATCACAGAATTTAGTTTATATGCAGGAATCCTATTGTGGGCTTAATAAAAGAAAGGCAAATCAGTGAAGAAAAGAAAAACGGCTGAATAATTCCGAGGCTAATCCCAGTCCCAGTCATTAAACAGCCGTGGTTCCGCATATAAAATATGCGAAACACTCGGCAGAAGACAAAGGGCTCATGACTTCCCTTCATCTTCTGCCTAAACCAGCTATTTTGGGACGGGATTAGCACGTTATTAAACGACTTCCTATTCTCCAATAGGATTCCCAAAACAGATAAATTGTATAAAACCGCCTACGCGGATGTACTACTCAAACCTCTAATATATAATTTATTTTAGTATAACAAATTTAACGCAACAAATTCTACCTCATATAAAACACTTCTATTACGAGACACAAAAAAACCTTATTTTACAAAAATTTTTATAACGGGAAGAAATCAAAAAGTTCTCCTCGCTAACGCAAGACTCCCTTATTTGATCAAAATACTTCATATACCGATCCAATATCCCAGAAATACTCTTTAACCAGTCGACGGTACCCTGCCGCCGCTTAACAGCGTGGTTCTGTGCCGCAGAGAAGACGGCCTTAAAATCAAACGGCTGGGGATTTTAATAGTGAAAACGGCCCCCGGTACTGCTTGATTTCGGACAATAAAGCCAAATACGAGCCGTTCTTGGCTAACGAATCCGTGGAAATTTTAGGGAAAATGCTCAGAATGAATTAAAAACAGTCTCTCTTGTTGCCCCCGCACAGTATTTTGGCAACTTGAATACAATAAAATGTTAAGATTATAAAATTATATTTCAGAATACAAATAACAAATAATGTTAAGATTACACTTGAAAAATGTTAAGATTATTGTTAAGATACTGGTATGAAACATTATATCTATCAAAATGAAGGTTGGCCCCATTTTACTTGGGAACATCAAAAAATAAATTCCTTATTGACCGAAGTATTAACGGCCAAAGGTTTTTTGTTTGGACAAATGTCTGCCGTAGGGCTCCAACCGCAAGACACCGCCCATTTGGACAACATCACAAAAGATATTGTTACCTCTGCCGAGATAGAAGGCGAAAAACTGAACCTTCAAGAGGTGCGATCTTCTATTGCCCGCAAATTAGGTATATCCATTGCAGACAGCATTCCCAGCAAGCGTAATGTGGACGGCTTGGTAGATATGATGTTGGATGCTTTGCACAATTATAATGCCCCCTTAACAGACGAACGTCTTTTTGGGTGGCATAATTGCTTGTTCCCTACCGGATACAGCGGCTTTTTTAAAATTGATGTCGCTATGTATAGGAAAGACCAGAAAGGCCCTATGCAAGTAGTGTCTGGCCCTATTGGTATGGAAAAGGTACATTATGTTGCCCCGCCAGCAGCAGAAGTGCCCGCTGACATGAAAGATTTTTTGGACTATATAAATAATTCTTCGGAAAATTTAATTATTAAAGCAGCGGTAGCTCATTTATGGTTTGTATCCATTCACCCGTTTGACGATGGAAATGGACGTATTACCCGTGCTATTACCGATATGCTCCTTACCAAATCCGATAACGGAAGCAAGCGGTTTTATAGTATGTCCGCCCAAATACAAAAAGAGAAAAAAGCATACTATGGCATACTAGAAAAATGCCAGCAAGGTTCTCTTGATATTACAGAATGGATGGAGTGGTTTTTGATTTGCTTAAAACGGGCATTAGAAAGCGCCTCCAGCGCTACGCGTATAATTTTGCTTAAATATCAATTCGTGAACCAAGCAAATGCCGACTTAAATCCACGGCAAAAGAAGATGATTGGACTTCTTTTTGAAGGATTTAATGGTAAGCTAACTTCTTCCAAGTGGGCTAAAATTAACAAAATAACGCAAATGACGGCTAACCGGGATATTACGGATTTGTTAGGCCACGGCTTGCTTATCAAACACGGCGACGGAAGGAGCACTCACTATACCTTACCGGATAAGATTAAAACAGAAGAAGAATTATAAAACTTCTCTTCTATAGACAGATATTTCTATAATCAGCACAATCTACGCATTTTTTGCGTAGATTGTGCTGATTTATTATGAAACTAAACGCAAAAAAGAGATGTAAAAGGCCGTTTTCAAACACCCTGGTATCTACGGGCAGTTTCCCTGCCATTTAATAATTTTTCCCTGCATATCTTTGTTTTTTCCCTGTTAAGTGTTTTAGGGAATTTGGAACTTCCGGATCCGGTTTCCTCCGACGTAGCTCTTTATAACGGGATATCTCCAAAGTCCGCAAAATAGTCCTAAAATGGGCAAAAATCCCTGTTTTTACCCTGATAAACAGGGAAAGCAACGTCTGGGTTTTAGAGAGAGGAAACCATCACGCACGCCTGCCCCACCATTTTATAAGGCATCTCGTTAGAGATGCCTTTTTTGTTGGATTGATAAGTGCCGCCCGATGGGAAAAGCGCGGAATTTTTATAAGTCCCGGTTTTAGAGAGGTCTTTAAGGATACAAGAAAGACCCGTTTCCGGGTCTTGTTCTCTAATGAGGTAAATTTGAAGATCGGAAATAAATTTTGTTTTTATAAACATCAAAAATCCCTCTTACATTACTTCATTCACAATTATTTATGAATGATGTAGAATAAGGACATATATTATGCGAAGTTTAAGATCATATTATTCCGCCCCGTTAATCCAATTTCTTCAACAACCAACAGAAGAAATCTTGGGTGTTATTCATTCCAATAATGCTACCGCTGACACCACTATTGAGCAAAGTAATACTTGGGGACAAGAAATTTCCATTCTCAAAGAGCAATTGGCAAAATTCAATGAAGGGCAGGTTATATTTGAATACACTATTCCTCGTATGGGGAAACGGGTAGATGTGGTCTGTCTGTATAAGAATATCGTATTTTTATTGGAATTTAAATGTGGTGATAGAGAATATCACTCTACAGCTTATGATCAGGTATATGACTATGCGTTGGATTTACGTAATTTTCACAAAGAGAGTCATCACAAATTACTAGTTCCTATTATTGTTTCTACATTGGCTCCCGCAGTAGAAAATAACATCCTTGATAAGGAACGCATTGTATTTCCTTTGCGTTGTAATGCCCATAATCTTGCAGAAACAATCTTTCAAGTTACAGCAAAATATGGCGACAGCCCGTTCGATTACAAACAATGGGAACAATCAGAATACCTCCCCACTCCTACCATCGTAGAGGCGGCACAAGCATTATACAGAGGACATAATGTGCACGATATTACCCGCAGTGACGCTGGCGCTACTAATTTAACAGTAACTACCGCTGAACTTTCCAAAATTATTGAACATAGTAAACAAAACTATCGCAAATCCATTTGCTTTGTAACTGGAGTCCCTGGGGCTGGCAAAACATTAGTTGGGTTAAATGTAGCGATTGAGCGCTCTAATGCCGCACAGGGCGAACATGCTGTATTCTTGTCTGGTAATTTCCCTCTGGTTCAAGTACTACAAGAAGCCCTTGCGCGGGATAAAGTGGAGCAAGAAAAACAAAAAGGTCAGAGTATTACAAAAAGTGAAGCTCTGCGTAGCACTTCGGCTTTTATTCAAATTATTCATAAATATAGGGACTATTTTGTAGGCAACAATTATGTACCGCCAGAGAGAGTCGCTATTTTTGATGAAGCGCAACGTTCTTGGACAAAAGAAATGCTATCTAAATTTATGAGTGCCAAGAAAGGAATCCCAAATTTCCAATATAGTGAACCCGAATTTTTAATTAGTACCATGGATAGACATGGCGATTGGGCAGTAATTATTTGTCTTGTTGGTGGCGGTCAAGAAATAAATACCGGAGAAGCTGGTTTGCCAGAATGGTTTGACGCATTTCGACGTTCCTTTCCAAATTGGGATGTGTATATTACTCCTCAATTAAATGACGAAGAATACCGTCGTGATAAAACATGGAGTGAGCTGATACAAGGTCTAACTATAATTGAAAACCCAGCGTTACATTTAAATACCTCTGTTAGATCATTCCGCACGCCGCATTTAGCTTCTTTTGTTAAGGCATTATTAGATGTAAATAGTGAACAAGCTAAATATTTATATGATCAAATAAAGGACAAATATCCTTTGGTAATTACTCGTGATTTGCCTACCGCTAAACAATGGGTCAAAGAACAAGCAAGAGGAACGAATAAGTACGGATTATTAGCTAGCAGCGGGGCCTTGCGCCTAAAACCGGAAGGGATCTATGTTAAAAATGAAATATCTGTCGCCAACTGGTTTTTAAATGATAAAGAAGATGTGCGGTCTTGCTACGCGCTAGAAGATGTGGTTACTGAATTTGACGTGCAAGGATTAGAAGTGGACTTTTCTATTGTGGCATGGGATGCAGATTTTCGATTTAATGGACAAAAATGGACATTTAATAATTTTACTGGTAGTCGCTGGAACCATGTTAACTCCACTGAAAAGCAACTTTATTTGAAGAACACATACCGTGTCTTACTCACTAGAGCCCGCCAGGGGATGGTTATCTTTATTCCAAAAGGTAGTTTAGAAGATAAAACAAGGTGTCCCGCTTTTTATGATAACACATATAATTATCTTAAATCACTTGGCTTACCTGAATTACAAATAACTCTCTGAAAAAGTACAAATTCAGTTTATGAAAATTTTCTGTGTTCAAATAGAACAAAAACCCATTTTTGCGGAGCCTTTTTCCCATTCCTTTTCCTGCTGCTTAAAATCACTGTCTCCCTCGGCTAAATCCATCAACTGACGCAAGGTAAAGTGCTTGGGGTTTTTGTATTCCAAAATGTCTGCTACAATGGCAGGGGCCAAATAACATAAGTTCATATAGCGGGCAAAAGTCCGTTTATTTAGGCCAAGGGTTTTTGCTCTTTCCTGCACAGCCAGCCCTTTTTCTGCCATTTTTTTGCACTGCCACACTCGTGCGAGCCCCCGCACCAAGCTTTCATTTATTTGCTGAATAGTCAAAATATTGCGTGCCGTACCGTTTTGTAGTTTTGTGCCGGACACATTATCCACTATAAAACCGGCTTGAATACATAATCTGCCGTTTATACGCCGGAGATAAAGCATGTTATCCCGACTGCTTTCTGGCCGCAGAAGGAAGTCGGCTATATCAGCCGGAAGTTGGCTTTCCTCCAAATACAGCGTAATCAGATGCTGCTGACCGCGAGTTTGGCATACGGCCTTGCTGATCCAAGGGCTTAATTGTTCGTCTGGCAGGGATGTATTCGGACAGGTGAAATTTCCCCCCAGCAGGCCTTTTTAAGCATTTTTAGCACAAAATCGTCCAACTGCCCCACCGGCAAATAATGCCCGCCCGTTCCGGTGTAATAATACAGCAGCTGGCGGCCTTGCTTTTTGGAAGAAGTAATGCGGAAAGAGTGCCCTTGCTCACTTGTAATTTGCCGGACAGAAGAGTGCGGTGTCGGCGGTAGCCGCTAAACGCCTGCGGGCTCTTAATGCGCCGCCGCAGTTGGGCTTGCACCTGCTCCCATATCTCAACCGATAGGATAGCCGGGTGCTGGCCTTTGTAGGTCTTATTTTTAGACGCATGGGCCACCTGCCCAAGGTAGACCGGATTGGTTAAAATGCGCTGGATACTGCTTTTTTGAAAGGGTTTACCGCCGGGGGCTTGTACTGCGGGCAGATATCCAGCGTTTACTGTGATAGCCCTGCGCATTGAGCCAACGGGCCAAGGCTAATATATTCCCTATTTCCAGATATTTGCGATAGATAAGGCTGACCAAGCCGGCCTCCTGCGGATTAGGAACAAGGGCTTTCTCTTGCACATCATACCCCAGCGGGGGCATGCCTCCCATCCAAAGGCCTTTGGCTTTGCTGGCGGCTATTTTATCCCGCACGCGCTCGGCGGATACTTCCCGCTCAAACTGTGCAAAGGATAAAAGCATATTAAGCGTCAGTTTCCCCATAGAGTTGCAGGTGTCAAACGATTGCGTGATAGACACAAAATTGCAGCCGTATTTATCAAACTCCTACATCATTTTGTGAAAATCAATAATGGAGCGGGAAAGCCGGTCCACTTTGTACACAACCACCATTTGTATTTTGCGCGCGCGGATATCGGCCAGCATTTGTAAAAGCCCGGGCCGTTCCATCGTGCCACCGCTGATGCCACCGTCCGAATAGGTTTTATAGTATTCCCATTGGTTAAACGCTTAGGAGAGGATATGGGCCTTGCAGGCTTCCTCCTGGTTTTGGAGCGAGTTAAACTCCATATCCAGGCCGTGTTCAGTAGATTTACGCGTATAGATTGCACAGTTGATTTTGGGCATATTTGGTACAATTCTCCTATACACATTACCGCTTACTAATGGGAGAGAAGTCAAATATGAAATTTGTAAAAGAAAACCGTCAGTCATTAGGAATAATAATGCTGATAATTTTATTGGTAATTTTAGAAATTGTCTTATATGCAAAATACCGGATCAAACTAGATAGTTATTCCGGAATTTTAGCTTCAACAGCAGCATTCTTAGGAGTCATTTTAAGTATTAACAGTGTTACCTCTTGGGGGAATAAACAAAAAGCTATACAAGAAGATATTAGCAAACAAAGCAAAGAAAGACTTCATGATAAAAAAATTAAATTGGCTGAAGAAATTATGACCGCTTGTTATGAGGTAGAACAGGCCATCTTAAGAATTAGCAATCCATTCACTTCACCGGACGAAATACAAAAAGCACAAGAAGTGATAAAAAAAAGAAAAGATGTTTCTTCTGACACACAAAAACCGATAGAAGAAGGAGTCATATTTCTCTATCGTTTTGACAAAGAACTAAATACAATAAACAATTTTATGACTCTAAAAATACAGGCTAAAATTTATTTTGGAGAACCGTTGATTTGTTTATTTGATCAAGTAAGAAAAAATATTCATCAAAAAATATATGTAAATATTCAAATGCTTCTAATGGGACAAAGTTCTCGTGATCATAAAACAGATGGTTACAGTATGCAGATCTGGGATTTATCTATACATGATAACTTCATGAAAAAAATTATATCAGATATGGAAGAAATATTATTACCTTTACTCAGAGCAGAGAATTAGACAGTCCAAAAATTTGGGGCCGCTGATGTGGCCCTGCGTTATTTTACCGGCAATGGCGGATAAGTTATCATACTCCTCGCCTTCCCACTCATAGGCGCTCTCTCCTTTTACGGTAACGTGATATATCTTGCCCTTGTAGGTTTTGCTAATCACCGTACCGATCGCCAAACTGTATCTTTTCTTCTTAGCGCGCTGGATGTATTTTTCCGGATTAGCTGCATAACGGTTCAATCGGGTAATGTATTTATCCGCCAGTTTGCTGCCGGATAATTCACACTGGATAGCATACCACAAAGGGCGATATTTCCCTTTGCGTCCGCGCAGGGGATAAGCATAAAATATATCCCAATAGAACTGAAGTTTTTCATCACTTAAATTCTTTATTTCTTCCAAGCTTTTGGGCAAATAGCATTTATTTCTCATTTAATACTTCCCTCACTTTTTCTATCTTCCGAGCTGCCTTTCCTTTTTGATAATAGGCCTTGGCTAATGTGTCAAAGAACAAGATAGCCGTCTCCAGTAGCTGCGCATTTTGCTTCTTCTTGGGCCGCCCCAGGGGATTGCCAGAGCGGCCCTTTACAAATCTGCCCGTCAGCGGCGGCATTCTATATGGAGTCATTTGCTTAACCCAAAGAATACATATCCGCTGATAGGGTGGCGGACAATTTCCATTGCTACACGTGATATGCTTTTATACACTTTGCCTTGATATTCAAAGCCATTTTCAAGCACTTTAGCTTCTAGGGTTTGGCCGTGGTAGGTTTTGGTAAGCACCGTTCCTGCGGGCGGAATACGCGGATCCCGTTTAGGGGTAGAGGAGGAGCTTTTTGCTTGGATATCAACCGCCATAGCTGCCGGTATATCCGGAAGATTTTTAAGGGTAATTTTGCGTGTTTTGTTAGTTTGTTTTTTCATACTTATCTCCTATAGTACGGCTTGTGTACACATTACCGCTTACTATAGGCCGATAATAAACATCCCCCGGCTACGCCGGGGGTTTTGTTGGGGCACAATAAATCCCCGTTCACATACCCGCATACAAAAAGCCGGGGGAACAATTCCTCCCGGCCTTTTAAACAGATTTGCATCAAACAAACGGTTTATTTCTGCGTCTTTTCCAGCACGTACATATCCGCCAGTGAACCGGTAATCACATTTTTATCCTGGTCCAGCAGGCGCAGACGCCCTTCTTCCACCTTGACGTAGCGCACGCCCTCTCCCGGCACTTCCAGCGCGGCCACATTCCCGGTGAGCGTATACGTCCCCCGGTCCACAAATACGCCGTCCTGTTCGTCCAAGTATTCGGAACGCCAAACAAACGTTCCGTCCGGCGCAAGCGTCAGCGTGGTCTGAATCCCGGGCCCGTCAGCCGCGGGCAGCAACCCTTCGTAAACCCCTTTATAATCCAGCGAATTCGCGGCGTTGTGCATATCCGTCGGAAGCGTTACCGTTTCCGTTACTTCGGCCACTTCCACACCGTCCGCATTTTCATCCTGCGGCGCGCGGCCGCAGGCGGATACGGCCAGCAACCCGGCCGCTGCAAAAATAACCCATACATTCTTTGCCATATATCTCTCCTTTCTTCCTGCTGATAGTTTTATCATAGCAAAACCGGTGCAATAAAACGGCGTTTTTTTGGGTTATATGGGTGGACACCTGTTGTCCGCTTCCCGGACGCCAAACCGGGGAGACTCCCTGTGTAGAACTTCCCGGCCGCCCTGGCCGGGACTTTTTAAATAACGGCCCCGGATTAAAAAACCCGCTTTTAAAAGCGGATTTTTTATATTCACGGCCGGATATGTTTCTTTTCCAGCTCCAGTAAAAACGTTTTTTTATCCAGCCCTCCGCCGTATCCCGTCAGCGTGCCGTTCGCGCCGATTACCCGGTGGCACGGAATAATAATCACGATGGGATTGGCGTGATTGGCGCCGCCCACGGCGCGCGAAGCTTTTCCGTTTCCCACGGCTTTTGCCAGTTCCCTGTAACTGCAAGTTTCGCCATACCCGATATTCAAAAGCGCGCGCCACACCCGCAAGCGAAACGGCGTCCCGGCGGGGCGTAGCGGCAAATCAAAGTTTTTTCGTCGGCCCGCAAAATACTCTTCCAGCTGGCGTCGGGCGCGCGCCAAAAGCGGCGTTTCGCCCTGCGGCATTTTTTCCGTCCACGGGGCGGGGCAAAATCCCACCCGCGTGACGTATTCCCCGTCGCCGGCCAGCGCCAGCCGCCCTACCGGGCTTTCATAATACACAAATGTTTCGTCCATTTCACGCTCCTCCCGCGCCATACCGCCAAAGTCCCCGGGCCCGGACCCAACAAAAAATAGGTCCTTTGACCCTGTTTTTTCCGAAGATATTTTAAATATAATATTATCATATGAAAAATTGGAAAAAACTTGTATTTCTTCTTACTCTTTTTGTATTGCCCCTGTGCGGGACGAATCTTTCTGCCCAATCCGGCAAAGCCATTCTTTCCGGCGTAAGCAAAGGGATGAGCGGCATCGGCCATTTAAGCAAAACTTCCCCTCAAACGATGAATGCGCTCCTGCAGGCAACCCATCGCAGCATGGTGGCTTCCGCCGCGGTCAAGCCCGTTTCCGCGGCCGTCAAACCGGCAGTTACGCCGACGGCCACACCGGCCGCCGCCATACCCGCGCCGGCTGCACTGCCGGAAAACACCACCGTCGCCCGGTTTGTAAATAGCCATAAAAAACTGCTCTACAGCCTGCAAACTACGGTAGGGATTCCGTCTAAAACCGCGGTTGAAAATCTGCGCAGCTGGGGGGCCAAACCCCTTCAAAAACCGCGCCGGCCGGCCCTGCTGACCGAAAACGCATTCACCGCACCGGATTTTAAAGCCCTGCGCTACAAAGACGGCTTGGTTCCCCCTTTGCCGTTTGTCCGCCATCCGCATTATATGTACCGCGGCCTGGGCCTGGCGGCGGACGGCGCCTCCCTGCGCAACATTTTGGAAAACGGCCTGTTAATTAAAGATGTCGGCCGCAACAGCAACGACCGCCGCCTCGCCTATGCCAGCGCGGGCGGAATGGCCGCCTTAAAAGCCGTCGCGCGCGAGCGCGTCATCAACCTGACCGATTCTCCCGACAGCGCCCTGCACTACGCCTGGCGCCATGCCGGAAACGGCCTCGTTGTAATGGTGTCCGTCAAAGAATCTGTGGAACGCGGCGCCATCGTTACCGTAGCACACGATATTCCCGCCGAGCAAATCCACGAAGTGATTGCGCTGTTGGAAGTAAACGGCAAGCCCGCGTGGTGTAAAATTGAACCGGCGGAAGACGGATTTAAAATTACGCCGTATAATTCCGTCGGCAATTGATGGGAAACACAGGTCTTCGGCCTGTGTTTTTGCCATATTGGTTTGATAAACTTTTTTAGGAGCGCTCTATGACCTTACGCAAATACGCGGCCGTTTGGACGGCCGGGCTTTTCTTAACTGTCAGTTTTGTTGCCGCCCAGGCGCAGACTCTTCAAAAAGGCGTGACAAAACTCCCGCAGGCGCTGGGCAAAAATGCGGCCCGCGAAGCCGCCGCCATACCGGCGGCCTGGAGCAAATATCCGGCCATTCTGCCCGCCGCTGCGGCGCATATGCCAGCGGCGGCGCCGCTTGCCGCGCCGTCTTCTCTTAAAGCGCGCGCCGCACAAAAGTTTCCGGGCGCGGTCGTCAAATACGAACAACGCGTCAACGGGCTGTCCCTGCACAAGGCGCTGCGCCGCGTGGTGGAGCTGCGCGGGGTACGTCCGCCCAACGGCTGGCCGAAAACACTCCCCCATTCCATTACCGTACCCGATTTAACCGGCTTAACGCTGGACGGATTTACAGACATACTTCCCGCACCGCCCGTTCCCACCAACAAGATTTATCTCTACCGCGGGATGGGGCTGGACGGCGATGCGCTTCGCAATATGCTCCAAAACGGTCTGCGCCCGGAAGACGCGGGCCAGAACGCCAATGATTTGGGCAGGTTAATGCGGATGGGCAGTATGGGCACGATGCCGGTCACACAAGATATGATGAAAGATTTGGACGTCAAACAAATCAATCTCGCGACCAACTCGGTTGAACCCG
The DNA here is from genome assembly GCF_958451995.1 of Candidatus Avelusimicrobium alvi. Classification (NCBI taxonomy): domain Bacteria; kingdom Pseudomonadati; phylum Elusimicrobiota; class Elusimicrobia; order Elusimicrobiales; family Elusimicrobiaceae; genus Candidatus Avelusimicrobium; species Candidatus Avelusimicrobium alvi. The sequence continues at coordinate 37,362 of NZ_CAUDSG010000002.1, read as the reverse complement.
CCTCTTATGCGGCCCGAAACAGTTTTGAAAACGGACGCATCCCGGTAGTAGTAACGGTACGCGGCTGGAGAAACCCCGACTACCAAGGATACCACCTGATTACGGAAACGATTCCGCCGGCGGACTTTGTGGAAGTATCCATTTTTATCCAGGGCCCTTCGGGTACGCCGCTGTGGTGCCGGGTAACACTGGCCGAAGACGGCCATTCGTTCGTGATTGCGCCGTACAGCAAACAGCCGTAACACACGAACACCGCGCTGGAACAAATATATATTTTTTAGCCGGAGGCGTTATTTATGGACAGCACCCTTTCCAAAGGCGAGCAGGCCAAACAGCTGTTTCTTGCGGGGCACAACTGCGCCCAAGCCGTATTTTTGGCGTTTAGCAAAGACCTGGGCCTGGACGATAAAACCGCCCTGCGCGTAAGCGCCTGTTTCGGCGGAGGCATCGGCCGCCTGCGCGAAGTATGCGGCGCGGTCAGCGCGATGTTTATGGCCTTGGGGCTTAAATACGCTTCCGAAACCCCGTCCGACCACGAAGCCAAGGCCAGGCTGTACGCCCGCGTGCAAGAACTGGCCAAACGCTTCAAGGACGAAAACGGCTCCATCATCTGCCGCGAACTGCTGGCGCTGCCCGCCGGCCCGCAGGATCCGTCTCCCGAACCCCGCACGCCGGACTATTATAAAGCGCGTCCGTGCCCGGAAAAAGTCCGCTGTGCGGCGAATATTTTGGAAGAGTATTTCCGCCAAAACCCGTAACGCCGCCCGCCTGCGGCCCGGAGAGCCTTTTATGATACACAGTTTCCCGCCCTGCGCCGACGAACATACGCGCATTTTAATTGTGGGCAGCATGCCCGGCGGCGCCTCGCTGAAGGCCGGGGAATACTACGCCTACAAACACAACCAGTTTTGGCGGCTGATGTTTGATTTGCTGGCCGCCGGGCGCACGCCTGAAAGTTACCGGGACAAATTAAACACGCTGCTCATTCATCACATTGGTTTATGGGACGCGCTGGAGTCCTGTGAACGCAAGGGCAGTCTGGACGGCAGCATCACCCGCCCCCACCCCAACGATTTTCCGTCCCTTTTCAAACGTTTTCCCGCCATCCGCACGCTTTTGTTCAACGGCCAGGCGGCGCGGACGCATTTTAAACGCGCGTTTGGGGAGCCTGCCGGCAAAAACTGCATCACCCTTCCCTCCACCAGCCCGGCGCACGCTTCGCGCTCCTACGAAGAGAAAAAGGCCCTCTGGCGCGCCGCACTTAAACTGCCTGGTACCGGGGCCCGCCCGTGAGCCTGTTTTCGGCGCTGTCTTTGTTGTTTTTGGCCGCGCTGGCGGCGGCTACGGTCATTCCCTCGCAATCGGAATGGATTTTATTTTGGCTCCTCGGCGTCAAAAAGTATTCCCCCGTTTTACTGCTGGCGGCGGCTACGGCGGGCAATGTGCTGGGCTCGGTTATCAACTGGTGGCTGGGCAGGTATCTGGCGCGTTTTCGCGGACGCAAATGGTTCCCGGTGACGGACAAACAGTTTGCCAGGGCCGAAACGTTTTTCCAAAAATACGGCGTTTGGTCCCTGCTGCTGGCCTGGGTGCCTTTTATAGGCGATCCGCTCACCCTCGCCGCCGGCACGCTGGGCGTGCGGCTGGACGTATTTCTAACGCTGGTTACCGTCAGCAAACTGGGCCGTTATCTGGCCGTCTACGCGGTATTTTTGGGTTTCTTTTAGTCTGGGCCCTTCTAGGTCTTTTGGCCCTTGCCTTCGCCTCTTTTTACGTTTACAATGGAAGTATGAAAACACCCTTTTCGCGTTTATTGCCGGTACTGATTCTATGCGGTTTTTCTTCTTCCGCTCTATGGGCGCAGGCGCAAGGCCCGCGCTTTTTTATGTTTTTGGCCAAAAGCTCCCCCCAGTATTCCCGTATTTTAATGAAAGAAGAAGCCGCCCGCCGCGCGGCATACGCCGCCCAAACAACGGCCGCGCAGACCGTCCGCGCGCCGCTCGTGCAGGCCGAAAAACAGCTCGCCTCCTCCGCCAATTTCGCCACCCGCAACAAACGCCTGCTGTGGAATTTGCAAACCCGCGCGGGCATTTCCAAACGCCGGGCATTGGTCAATCTGCAAAAATGGGGGCTCCAGCCGCCGGCGCACCCCAAGTATCCGCCGCTTGAAAAAGAATCTTTCCGGGTAAAAGATTTCGCCGCCCTCTCGCCCGCGCCGGCAGATAATGTGCCCGCTGCGCCGCTTTACGCGCGCGAAGGCCGCGTTTTTAGCGGGATGGGGCTAAATGCCGACGGTGCGGACCTGCGCCGGATTTTGCGCCAGGGCCTCCTCTCTCAGCCCGCCGCGGAAAAAGACGCGGCCCCCATACCGCCCGTCGCTTTGACGGCCAGCCCCTCTTCGGCCCTGCTTGACGCCCTTCGCCGCGGACGCGGGGAACAGCGCATCCCGGTTATTTTTACGGCGCAAATCAACTCCCCGGGCGAACCCGCCGGCAAGATGCTGGGAGCCATCGCGCTGTTAAAAAAAGAAGGCGCCCCGCGCTGGTACAAAATCACCCCGCAGGCGGACGGATTTTTAATAACCCCCTACGCCGCGCACCCGCTGCCGCCGCGCGTGCAAAAAGAACTCTGGGGCCTGTAGCCGTTTAACCCTTATTTGCGCTGGCAAAATGTTCTTCCGTCCGCTATGCTGTACATAGGGGGCTTATGCCGGAACTGCATATTCTTATTTTTCAATTTTTTATTTCCATTCTCTCCGCCAGTATTATCCCGGCGCAGGGAGAGCTGATTATGTTCGCCTTTTTGGCTACGGGCAAATACACGGCCTGGCTGCTGGTGTCGGCCGCATGCGCGGGGACGTTTATCGGCGTATCGGCCAACTGGGTGCTGGGACGTTATTTAACCCGCTTTGAAAACGACAAATGGTTCCCCATCAAAGCCGCGTATATTCAAAAAGCGCGCCGCCTGTTTGAACGCCACGGCAAAGCCACGCTTCTGCTGGCGGGCGTTCCCCTCATCGGGGACCCGATTACCATCGTAGCCGGCGCGGCAAAAGTGAATTTTGGGTTTTACCTCACGGCGGCGGGCCTGGCCAAATGCCTGCGCTACGGCGTTATCTGGCTGATTTATTTAGGCATCGTCTAATTTTACCCGCACAATTTTCCGAAACTAAACATCCCCGGCGCGGCCGGGGGATTTCTTTAGCCATAAAAAATCCCGCCCCCGAACCACGGAAGCGGGATAAAAATACAAAACAATTTATTTGTACAGCACCGCGCGGAACTCGGCCGTTTTGTTAATGTTTTTAAACATCCAGCCTTTCTGGTCCTCATCGTAGAGCGATTCAAAATTCTTAAAATTTCGCCGCACGGCTTTATCCAAATTGTCGTACGTATTTTTGCGGTCTTTTTTGCTCAGCCAATACACGCCCGCCAAGTTGACGTACGGCGTCGGGCTGGAGCCGTCCAGCCGGATGGCGGTTTCCAAATCCTCTTTTGCGCCTTTCCAATCCTTCAAATTCATTTTGGCAAATCCCCGGTTATTGTACGGAATGGCCCACTTGGGCGCCAGCTCAATGGCGCGGGTGTAATCTTCGGCCGCTTCTTTAAATTGTTTCATTTCTTCGCGCACGAGTCCCCGGCGGTTATAAAACGCCGCTTCGGGCTGGAGTTTTAATAAAACGGTATAATCTTCCAGCGCGGCGGGATAATCCCCCATATCTTTAAACGCGCCGGCGCGGTAACGGTAGGCCTGCGCGTAGCCTTCGTCGCGGTTAATGGCTTTGCTGTAGGCGGAAACGGCCTCGTCCAGCCGGTTCTGGCCGGACAGCACCCGCCCCTGCCAAAAATGCACGTCCGCCGTGTCATTCCCGGCGGCCTGCAGCGCGGACACCTGTTTTTGGGCCGCCTCATAACGGTACGCCCCCAAATACACCGGCACCAATTCCTCGGCGATGGCCGGCGCAGGCTTGCGCCTGCCCAAATATTTTTGGTAGTCGGCCAGCGAGTCTTCGTACTTTCCCAGCGAAGCGTTGGCGCGCGCACGGGCGAGATAGAAATTGCGGTACGCGGGTTTAAGGGAAATGGCTTTCGTCAAATCCGCCTGAGCCAGGGACGGCCGGCCCATCTTCTGGTAGGCAAGCGCCCGGGCATAATAACGGAACGGATCGCGCGGACGCAGCGATACGGTGCGGGAATAATCTTCCAGCGCCTGCTTATAACGGCCCAAATTCAAATAAGCGTCCGCCCGGTAATGGTAGGCGTCCGCCATCCGGGGCGACTTGGCAACCGCCCGCGTAAGCAGTTTAATCTGCGCGTTGGGGTCCGCCTGCGTTTTGGCGCGGGCAAGCAGCTGGGCGGCCGTCTCGCCAAAAGCGGCCGATACGCAGCACATACAAAGAAGCAATAAAAAAAGTTTACGCATACCTATTTCTATTAAACTATTATTTCATCCAAAATACAAAAAGAAAATTAAGCGCAAGCGCTAAAAGCCCCAGACTATAAAACAGCCCCAGCAGGAGAGTGGAAAACAACCGCAGGTTTAAAAATACGGCCCCGACCAGCGTGGCGCGCCCGGCAAAAAGCTTGCCCAGGTTCACCGTCGTACCGGAAATTTTAACAATGCGCGCCACCAGCACCGAGCGCATCGCAAATGTTACCACGCCTAATAATATCGCCGACAGCCAGCGCAGAAAAGACTTCCGCTCATACTTGCCGAACAGCCCGAACACCTCGCTCACGCTTCCGGCCACGACCACCTTGGCCTGCTCTTTGGCAAGGCCCTCGTTCATATTGTCAATTCTGGAGGCCACTTTTTCTTTTACAAGGCCCAATGTATCATCAATAAAATCTTCCCAGCTGGCGCAGGCCGCGCGCAGGGCAAACGCACACGCGGCCAAGACGGAATATACAAACGCCGCCAGACCGTAGAGACCGAAAAACACGCACGCCGCGGCGAATTCCACCGGTGCGGGCAGGCGGGCGGGCTCCAACAGCAGGGCATACGTAACATATGCCGCCATCATAAAAAGCCCCATCCCGGCCACCAGATGCGGCAAAAACACTTTTTGCAAAACGGACAAAAGCCCCCTCAGGGCCTGCAAAAACAAATTTTGCGGCTCGCCGGGAGGAATAGACGAAACGGAAGGGTTAGTCGTCATGGCAGTGACAGTGCCCGCAGCAGCCGCCGCACGCGTGGCCGCCGGGTTTCCGAACCGACGGGATACGGTCGGACACTTTTACCATTTTTCCTGATTTTTTATCGTACACATAAGTGCCGGTTTTTTCTTCTTTCATATGGTTATTATAGCAGTTTAATGCGGCGGCGCGAGGCGGTAAAATGATATAATAAAGCTGGAGTTTCCGTCGGGCATATCCGCCGCGGGAAATCCGATTGAAATGTAAAAACAAAAATGTTAAAATAATTAGGTAGCAGGAAATCCGCAAAAGAAAAATCCGATTTAAGCGCCCATAGCTCAATGGATAGAGTGTCAGCCTGCGGAGCTGAAGATACAAGTTCGATTCCTGTTGGGCGCACCATTTAAAAACCCCGCGAAAGCGGGGATTTTTATTGGAAGCCCAACGAATTTGTATGCCGTTCTCTACAATACGGCCTTGGGCGCACCATTTAAACCCCCGCGAAAGCGGGGATTTTTATTGGAAACCCAACGAACTTGTATGCCGTTCTCTACAATACAGCCTTGGGCGCACCATTTAAAAACCCCGCGAAAGCGGGGATTTTTATTGGAAGCCCGACGAACTTGTATGCCGTTCTTTACAATACGGCCTTGGGCGCACCATTTACCGGCGATAGTGTAGGGACTATTGTAGGGACTTTTAAAAAACCCCAGCCACAAGCTGGGGTTTTTTATGTATAAATTTTCCGCGTATTTATATTTATTCACAGCCCCGCCCATCTTTGCACACACAATAAAACGTCAAACAGCGCGCGGGCGGTTTGTTCATTCATCCCCGGGGTTCATAGTCAAAATCCACGCGGCAGGAGCTCTTTACGCCGCACCCCAAAAGCTTATAAAATGGAAACATCAGCCTGCGCCGTACGCGCAGGCAAGGAGCCCCATCACATGAAAACCCTTCAGCAGCTTTATAAAAACGGTATTGTTGTGTTTATCCAAGCCCCAAACGCATCCCAAGCGGCGCCGCTGGCACAGGCCTTGCAGGCGGGCGGTATTTCATGCGTCTTAACAGCATATGACGCACCCGAAGCACTAGAATTTATTCAGGCAGTCTCGCCCCGCCTGCTTGCCGGCGCGGGCAACATCCGCACGCCGCAGGAAGCCCAAGACGCCCTGGAAGCGGGCGCGGGCTTTATCATTTCCGCGGACGTAAATCCCGAAATTATCCGTCTGTGCGCGGAGAAAAACATCCCCGCCCTGCCGGAATGCCGCACATCCGCCGACGTACAAGCCGCGGCCGGGCTGGGCCTTACGGCCGTCAGCTTTTCGCCCGACGGCGCAAACGGCCCCGCCGCATTAAACGCCCTGTGCGCGGATTTCCCCGATATGCGGTTTTTTATTTCGGGCGGCGTAACCGCGGACACGATGAACGCTTATCTTTCCCACAAAGCCGTACTGGCCTGCGCCGTGGAAGGAATAACCCACGGCTCGCTCACCGGCGAGCAGGATGCGGCGGCTGTTACGCGCCGCGCCAAAGAGGCCGTACTCAAGATGCTGGCGTTTGAACTGCGCCATGTGGGCATCAACACGCCGAACGCGCAAACGGCGGACGAAACCGCCGGAGCGTTTGAAAAATTATTCGGATTTAAAAAAGAGGACCGCGGCGGCGCCTACTTTGCGGCGGATTATATTGAAGTGATGAAAAAGCAGTTTTACGGCACGCACGGGCATATCGCCGTCGCCGCCGCCAATGCAGACCGCGCGGCCTACCAGCTGGAGCGGGCCGGAGCCCGGTTTAACTGGGACAGCGCCGGCTACAACCCGGACGGCCGCCTGCGCGTAGTGTACTTACAGGATGAAATCGGCGGCTTTGCCGTACACATTCTGCAAAAATAACGCACGAACTTTCAAAAACACCCGGAAGATAAAATTCCGGGTGTTTTTTAATTGAGCTTGGATTTAAAGTTCTTATACGCCAGCGCACACAGCACGACAGAAAGCAGCGCCAGCCACCCGCAGTTCTGCCAGAAATACGCCAAGTCCCCACCTTTTAAAATAACGGAGCGGAAATTCACCACCGAGTACATCATCGGGTTCACATAACACATCCACCGAAATAACACCGGGATATTCGCCACCGGAAAGAACACGCCGGAGAGCAGAATGGCCGGCATCAAATACAGTACGCTCGCCATCATAGCCTGCTGCTGGGTGCGCACAACCGTGCTGATTAAAAGAGCGGAGGCCAGCGCGGAAACGGCAAACAGCACGGAATTGACGCCAATCTGCCACAAACCGCCCCTAAAGGGAATACCAAACCCCGCCACACCGATAAACAAAATAAGCCCCACAATGCATAATCCGATAACAAAATACGGCAGGGTTTTGCCCAGCATAATTTCTTCCACACTGCACGGGGACGCAATCAGCTTTTCCATCGTGCCCGTTTCTTTTTCCTTGGCCAGCGCCATACCTCCCACCACCAACAGCACAATAAAGGAAGACATTACCAACAGCGCGGGAATCATAAACGAAGTCGTATCCATATAATGGTTAAACAGCACGCGCATATCCAGCCGGATAAGCCCGCCCCCGGTATTATACCCGTTGGCGGCGGCCACCTCGGCCACGATTTGCTGTACATACCCGTTTACCTGCTGGGCGCGCTGGGCGTTGGTGGCGTTTAACAATAATTGGATGGACCGGTCCCCGCGCTCCAACGCTTTTTCAAACCCTTCGGGCGGAGCCACCAGCACGGCTTCGGCCCGGTGCGCGGCGATGAGTTCCGCCGGATCCGCCACCTGCGCGCCGTTTATCCCGGGCACTTTTACAAACCAGCCCGACGCCAGCGCGCGGTTTTCCAGTTCCCGCGCGATTTTGCCGGGTTTGGAGGCTACCACAAATTTAATATTTTTGACTTCACTCGTCAGCGCCAGGCCGAACATCACCGTTTGAATCACGGGAATAAAGAAAATAGCCATAATCATCTTCGGGTCCCGCATAATCTGGATGATTTCTTTTACAAAAAAACCTTTTAAGGTGCGCATACGTAATTTCATGGTTCCACATCCGTTTTAAATTTTTTGACGGCCAGCACAATCATCACCGCCGCAAACAGCCCGATGCCGGCAAAAGCCGCAGCCAGCGTAACGGGGGCCGCGTCGCTTAAAAACACGGTGCGGCTGATAAGCAAAAACCACCGCTGGGGAAACAAAGCCGTAAAATACTGAAAAAACGCCGGCATATTTTCAATGGGAAACATAAAGCCCGAGAAAATAAACGACGGCAGCAGCCCCACCGCAAACGCAAACTGGATAGCCGCCTGCTGCTGGCGCGTTACCACAGAAATCACCAGCCCCAGCGCCAGCGCGCCCGTAATATACACGCCGCACGCCAGCATATAGAGCAGGAAACTCCCCAAAAACGGAATGTGAAACACATAAATCGCCAGCGCAAAGACGATGAGAATATCAAAAAACGTCAGCAGAAAATACGGTATCAGTTTGCCCAGCACGATTTCCGCCGGACGCACGGGCGTGGAGAGCAACAGTTCCATAGAGCTGTTTTCCCATTCTTTGGCTACGGTAAGCGCAGTCAGCACGATGGCCAGCAGGCCGATAATAATGGTGCTTAAAGCGGGGACGATAAACCAGCGGCTGTTCAGTTCCGGGTTAAACAAAAAGCGGCTGCGAATCAGCGAGGCGGGAGCCTGCGCCGCCCCGGCCGACTCCGCATTGGCGCGCATAAATACGGCATTGGCTTTTTGCAAAACGCCCTGCATATACGTGCCCATAATGCCGGCCTGCACATTGTCCGTCCCGTCCGCCAGCAGTTGGACTTGGCCCGGCTTCGCCGGATCCCCGGCGCGGACGTTTTTCCCAAACCCGGAACGAATAATCATCAGGGCGGGGCTGTCGTTGCGCCCCAGGGCTTTATCGGCCTGAAGCTGCCCGTGTACGGGGGTTAAATCAAAATAGCCGGAGGAAGCCACCTCCTGCAAAAACCGGCGCGATACGCTCGTCTGGTCGTTGTCGCGCACGAACACGCGCATATGTTTGTAGTCCAGGTCAATCACAAAGCCGAACATTCCCACAAACACCAGCGGCAGCACCAGCGCCACAATCAGCGTAAACGGGTCGCGCAGGATATGCTTATATTCCTTATAAGCGACGGAACGCACCCGGCGAAGAGACAGCTTCATACCCCTTTCCTCCCGCTTACGGCTTCCAGAAACACGTCTTCCAGCGCGGGCGGCACTTCGCGCGCCTCAAATGCGCCTTCAAACGGCCGCGCCGCGCGGTTAAACGCCTGCCGGTCATGCGCCCGCACGCGCAGTTTGTCCCCAAACACGGCCGACGCAATCCCCGCCTTATCCAATGCGGCGCGCAGCGCGGCCTGCACCGGTTTTAGAAACGAAAGTTCCAGCGGCTTGACGGCAAAAAATTTATCTTTCAGTTCCTGCGGCGTTCCCATCGCCACGATTTTCCCCCGCTCCATCAGCGCAATCCGCCCGCAGTATTCGGCCTCATCCATATAGTGCGTAGTAACAAAAACAGTTTTCCCCTGCCTGGCCAGGCGGCGGATTAAATCCCAAAACGCCACGCGGGTAGCGGGCGACGTACCGGCGGTGGGCTCGTCCAGAAAGATAAGGTCCGGCTCGTGCAGCAAAGCCGAAGCCAGCGCGGCCATTTGCTTGACTCCGCCGGAAAGGTGGCTGACCGGGTCCGGCAGGTCATGCGGCAGACCGATAAACTCCGTCAGCTCCCGCGCGCGGCGGGAAATGGCTTCCGGGCTCATGCCGTAGAGGCTGCCCGCAAAGTTCATATTTTCCCGCACGGTCAGATCGGGGTAGAGCGTAAACTTCTGCGACATATACCCGATGTGCGGCTTTAACACGGCGGTGGAAGAAGAAACGTCCTGCCCGTTTACTTTTACCGTACCCGACGTAGGGTTTAAAATGCCGCAAATGGTGCGGATGGTGGTGGTTTTGCCCGCGCCGTTGGCGCCCAAAAAGCCGAAAATTTCCCCCCGGCGCACGTCAAACGATACGCCGTCCACCGCTTTAAACGAACCGAAAGCGACCACCAAATCTTTCACGCTGATAACAATTTTTTCTTCGTTCATTTTTTTAAAAAGATGTCGGCAAAATCGCTCACGCCAAAATGCCTCATCAATTCCTCCGGCGCGCCGGACGCCAGCAAACGCCCTTCATCCAGCACGTGCACGCGCGCACACCGCCCGGCTTCGTCCATATAAGACGTGCTTAAAATCACGGTCATCTCCGGGCCCGCAAATCCGTACACCAGGTCCCACAGTTCCTGGCGGCTGACGGGATCCACCCCCACGGTGGGTTCATCCAATAAAAGCAGTTTCGGCCGGTTTAACAGCACGCACATCAGCCCGAGTTTTTTGTACATTCCGCCCGACAATTTCCCGGCGGGGCGGTCCTTAAACGGGGCCATGCCGGTGGCGTTAAAAAGTTCGTCCGCCCGGCGCGTAAATTCCGGCTGGGGCAGGTCGTACAAATCGCGGAAAAACTCCAAATGTTCTTCGCACGTCAAATCCGGGTACAGGCTGGGCTCCTGCGGGAAGTATCCGGTAAAATGTTTGGCCTTTTCCGCCGGCACCTCCGCGCCTTTTTCCGCATAGACCACGCTTCCCGCATCCGGGTGCAGCAGCCCCGCCGCCAGGCGGATGAGTGTGGTTTTCCCGGCCCCGTTGGGCCCCACAATGCCGTGCACTTCCCCGGCGGCAAACGACACGTCCACCCGGTCAAGCGCCTGAGCGCGGCCCATTTTTTTACTGACGTTTTTCACTTCCGCGCTCAAAGCCGCCATACTATTTTTTCCCCCCGAAAGCCACTTCCAGCGTCATCCCGGCCTTCAGCGTGCGGGCCGCGTCGTTATCAAAGCGGATTTTTACGCCGTACACCAGCCGTTCGCGTTCTTTGCGCGTCTGCACGTTTTTAGGCGTAAATTCGGCCTCGTCGTTAATGCTTAAAATTTTACCTTCAAACTGCTGCCCCGTTTCGGGCAGCAGGCCCGTTACCGTCTCCCCCACCGCCAGCTTGGCCAGCAGGTTATGTTCCACATACACCCACACGTCCACCTGGCCCATATCGGCCACGGTAACCAGTTTGCGCCCCGCGGCGATAAACTCGCCCGGCTCGTAGTATTTATAAAGCACTTTGCCGGTAATGGGGCTTACAATGCCGCACCAGCTTTCGTAGAGGGCGGCCTGGTCGTTTTGGTGTTTTTTCAAATCGTAATTTTCACGCGAGCCGGCGGTGGTTTTTAAAAGCGTCTCGGCGCGTTTAAATTCTTTTTGGGCGATAACGGCTTTTAAGCGCGTGTCCCGGCAGTCCAGCCGCGCCAGCACTTCGCCTTCTTTCACGGGGCTTCCTTCCTGCACGTTTAACTCGGCGATGGTGTCGGAAAGGCGGCTCGGCACGTCCACCTCCACGGCTTCCACCACGCCGCTGTAGGCAAACGGCGTATGCCGGAAGAACAGCAGTCCCGCCGCTACGGCGGCTAACAAAAGCACAACCACAATTAAAATGATTTTTTTCATAACGCTCCTATTTTCCCAAACTGTCCATGACGGCCAAATTGTTTAAACGCCGGATGTTCAGCTCGCTGAGCATCATCCGGCTTTGCAGCGCGGCCAGATTGGCGTCGTCCACTTCCAAAAAGGTTACCGCGCCCGCGTTATACGCCTGGTACGTCAACCCGGCGGACTGATTGGCCTTTTGCACCAGCCGGCGCGTCAGCTCCGTCTCCACGTCCAAGGCGGTTAAAGCGTCTTTGGCGGAATAAAACAAAGCTTTTAACGCTTCGGCCACATCCTTTTTCTGTTCGCGCGCCGCATCGGCGGAAAAACGCTGCGCCTGGGCTTTGTCTTTATTTTTGCCCCCTTCAAAGAGCGGCAGGCGCAGGGAAACCCCGGCCTTGCCTAAAAATACGTCTTCGTGAATGGGCCCGTTGGGGTACTGCCAGTACGCCCCCGCGCTCAGCCCCACGCGCGGCCAGACGGAAGCCGCATACCCGCGCGCCGCGTATTCATACGATTTTACGAGCTCGTCATAAGCGGACAGCTTTGGCGTTTCCTCGTCAAAATCCAGCCCGGAAACAGACGCAAACCGCCGCACCGTTTGGGCGGGTTCGTCCGCGCGGATGACGGCGGAAGTTTCGCCCTCCAGTTTTTCGCGCACGCGCCAGTCCAGCGCGTAGGCGGGGTTAATGCCGTAATCGGTGCCCGTGAGTTTAAACAGTTCCCGCAAGTCGCGCCCCAGCGCGCTGCGCGCCGAGCTCACGTCCACGGCGGTGCGCAGTTCCTGCTTTTCGGCCATCAGCACGTCCCGCCGGCTTTTGGCGCCCGCGCGGTAGGCGGACTCCACATCCGCCAGCTGTTTGCGCGCTACTTTTAACTGTTCGGACTGTAAATAGATATTTTCCAAATCGCGCTGTACGGCAAAATACGCCTGGCGCAGCTGCAGCAAAGTCTGCTTGCGCGCAAGGACCAGCTCCGAAAGTTTGCTCTGGTAAACCGCCAGCGCACTATTAGACGCGGCCGACCGCGCGCCTTTGTCAAACAGTACGTATTCCAGCGTCGGCCCGGCGGAATACCCCCATTCGCTGCCGAACTCAAAGGTCTGCGGGCCCATATTCACTTCCGGCACTTCGGACGTCCAGCTTCCCGACGCATCCAAATACAGCCCCGGGTACAAGCTGGAGCGCGTACTGTAGTACGATGCCCGCGCCGCCTGTGCCTGCGCCTGCGCGGCCCGGACGGCGGGCGAAAAAGCAACCGCGTCCGCCTCGCACGACGCGAGCGAAAGGTCTTTCACCTCCGCCGCCCCCGCGCACACGCAACAGAAAAGCACGGCCCATACGCTTCCTAATTTTTTCATTTCTCCCCCTTAAATACGACGTCCAACAATAAATCAATGCGCCCGTCTCCGTCCCCGGACGTTAACTCCCGCAGGGCCTTTTTTACTTTCGGCGGCCATGGGAACGTAATGCGCTCGGAAAGCCCCGCCAGCACCTGCGGAAACACCACCGGCGGCGCCAGCAGCAGCATGGCGGAAAGCGGGTCCGGCACGCGCAGCAGGCCTTCTTTATGCGCGCGCTCCAGCTGCGCAAAAAGCACCGAAACGTGCCGGGTAAAATTCCGGCTGATAAACGCCAGAATTTTTTCATTCCCGCCGAATACGTCCCCGACCATGGAAGAAAGCATCCGGCGGTTTTCGCGCGCAAAACGCCGAATGGCGCGCAGCACGGCGCGCACGTTTTCCCGCGCGCTGCACCGGTCCGACACGTCCACGCGAATGTCTTTCATCAGCTCTTCATACAAAGTAGCCAGCAGTTTACGGTCAAAATTATTTTTATTGGTGAAATAATAATGGAACATGCCCAGATTCACCCGGCTTTTGGCGCACACTTCGCGCACGGTAAATCCGCCCAGCCCTTTGGCGCGCGCCAGCCGGATGCCCGTTTGAATGAGTTTGGCGTCGTTCCCCGCCGAGGTTCTTCCCATAAGAGTCTCCTTTCTTATACATCTGTATAATTATTATACGCTTGTATAACTATATTGTCAAGCCGTATTTTTTATTAGGCGGGAAGGGATGGCTTGCGGCGGGAAACGCCATAAAAAACCCCGCCGAAGCGGGGTGTTTATAATCATAACGCCGTTTATCTAAAGCGCCGGGCGTTTTCTATCCGGCATTTCAGCGTATTGCGCCGGGCGGTTATGCTCTTTCGCCAGCCGCCCCACGTTAAATGCCGCAGCAGCTTCACCAGCGTATATAACACATAATTGATACCGTACCGCCGGATATCTCTCCGGTTAGGAGCAAAGTCCGGGCTGTTATTCTCATCACGCCGTTTTTGGGCCAGCTCATAAAATGGGGTGCGCTTGGCATAGGCCCACCACTCGGCCGCTTCCGTTTCCTCCCGCCACGGCTTGACGGCGCCGGCATAATGCAGAATTTTCGCCCGCGCGCGCAGGGACGCCATCTCCTCCCGCTCTTCCGGCGTAAAATAACCCGAACAAGCGGAAAAGCTTCCCTCATCCACACAATTCCATTCGCCGGGAAGAGAACAAAACTGTCCGTCAAAATACATATTCAGAACATCCTGCTCCAACAGCCGCAGGGATTTGCCGTCCGCCATTTCCAACAATTTCCGGCACGCGTTCGTCTGCCGGAAGCGTTTTAAGTCCAGCACGAGTACGCCCGTATTGTAGTATTGGTACGGATTCTTTAACTGCAGCGTATGCAGAGCATAATCCATAAAGCCGGACTCGGGCATTCTCAAATGCGCGGGCCAAACCTGTTCTATGGCGGCGGCCAACAGACGCCCCTCCAGCGGGGTATGATACAAGTCCCACACGTCCGATTTAAAAATTAAATCACAATCCGTAAACACCAAACGTTCATACCGTTTAAGGACCAGGGGTGAAACAATACGGAAAAAACATTCCAGCGCAAAATGGCCGGAAACGGGAAGGCAGTAGTTCTGCAATACCGGCGCCGGATTTACAAACCGCAGGGAAATATTCTTTCGTTCCACCAGCTGTTTTAAAATCCGTTTGTTTTCCGCCGTAATAGCCCGTTCAAATACGATTAAATCATAATTATGCTCTGCTGAAGCGTTCTGCGCCAGCGATACAAGCGCCGCCGCCAGCGCCGGGACATATTCGTTGCTCGCGCTCATCGCCGCAGCGGCGAAGTTTTCCTTAAAAAAGGGTTCCACATCCTCTACTAAATTCACGTTCATATATCACCGCGTCCTAACGCTTAAAAAATGAAAGGTTCCAATTGCCGTGTAACAGTTTCTCTTGATATAGACGGGCCTTTTCCCGAAAGGCTTTTCTGTGCCGGCTGAGAAGCGCCGCCCTGCCCAGCAAAGCAAACCAATATCCCGACACCTTACAGCGGGGCAGCTCCCATAT
Organism: Candidatus Avelusimicrobium alvi; assembly: GCF_958451995.1. Taxonomy (NCBI): domain Bacteria; kingdom Pseudomonadati; phylum Elusimicrobiota; class Elusimicrobia; order Elusimicrobiales; family Elusimicrobiaceae; genus Candidatus Avelusimicrobium; species Candidatus Avelusimicrobium alvi. Next base: position 22,277 of record NZ_CAUDSG010000002.1, on the reverse strand, counting down.
CAGCCGCCGCACGCTTGTACGCAAGTTCTCCAATATCCAGGTTTCATACAGCGGGGTTTGGCGAAAATATCCCCACCACAGCCACGCGGAGTGTTCTTCCGGATTCACCCAGGGTTTAATGCCAATATAATGCACGACGCCCGCTTCCCGTTCCGCCGCCTCATAAGCACGGCGGTCCGCCGCAGGCATCTTTGCCCAGATATCGTTAAAATAGGAGTTTTTGGGCGGCCAGTTCCAGCACACGGGCAGCTCGCGGATTTTGCCTTGAAAGTAAATATTCAGCGCATCCTGCTCCAAATAACGAAAATTGGACCCATGAAGCATTTGCAACAATTCCGCCGTACAATTATGCGCACGGAAATAGTCCAAATCAAATACGCACACGCCCGTATTGTAATACACACGCGGATTAGCCAATTTTAAAGAATCCGTGGTATAGGCCAGCAAATCCCAGTTATTGGATTCAAACATTCCTTTAGCCGCATAGTCCAGCGCCGCAGCCATAGGCTTTCCATGCAAATCTATCTCATAAAGTTCACGCAAATCCCGCCGGATGATAACATCCAAATCAGTAAACAGGACGCGGGAATAATTTTTTAGCATCAGCGGAGCCGTAACGGAGAAGAAACATTCCAGGCTGTAATGCGCCGGAAAGCGCAGCTCATACTGCGCCAGCACTTCCCGGGGATTTACAAAACGCACGGACACATTGGGACGGGCCAGAAAAGAGCGGATAATTTCTTTATTCTTCGGCGTAATTTTTGACTCAAACACCAAAACGTCATAATTATGATTCACATCCATATGCGCGGCAAAAGAAGCCAAACACGCCAGCAAATAAGGAACATATTCGTTGCTGGAGCGTAATGCCCATACGGAATAATTATCCTTAAAAGCCGGTAATATCTCATCAGCCGTAAATTTATTATTCATTTATTATCCTCTGTGCGGTATTTTTTCCGTCTTCAAAAGCCTGGTGCGTCCACATATATTCCCATTTGCCAAAGCGTCCGATACTTTCAACAGACAGGCCGTGCAAATAATCCAGAACGGTTTGTCTGTTCCGGTAAATATCCGGCACAAACGTAATATTGGCATACGGTTCAAAGCGTATATCCCGCACCAGAAGGTCTTCCTCTTTAAACAGCCCCATAGCCATTAATTTTTGCACCGTATTGCGCAACACCTCCGATGCGGGCGGAACGGAAGCACGGCAGTCATAAAACACCTCCGCCTGCAAAGAACTGCACCCGGCAGGCGCATTGTCAGGGGATTTTAAATTGGGGGAATATACGCGCGCGGGCGGGATGTCTTCATCATAAATATAAAACCACAGGCGGCGGGCGACGTCCGGGCGGCGAAAGCCCAGCGAAACCTGATAGCCGCAGGTATGCCTCAGCGCACGCGCGGCGGCGGACACGGCAGGCGGCACGTCCGGCAATATGTTGATAATTTCCGGCAGCGGCAGAGACGAAACCAGCACGCCGTATTCCACACTGCTCCCGTCTTGAAAGAATACCTTTTTCCCGGCGGGATCAATCCGCACCGCTTTTTTATTCAGGGTTATATCGCACCCCGCGCGCAGACCGTTTAGAATACTGCGAAAGCCTCCCTGTTTGGGGTAGCGCATCACGGACGTATAATAAAAATTCCCTTCCGGTTTTTCAAACGCGCCGCGCAATACTTCTTCCAGGGAAGGAGAATGCATCCGGTTCCCCACCCACTTTACTTCCAGCTCGTGCGGCTCGGCCCCCCAGTATTTACGCGTATAAGCAAAGGGAAAGCGCTCGGCAAAATAATCCCCGTATTGGACGCGGAGCCAGGTTTCGTAATCGGAAATTTGTTCCCGGGGGATTTTCCGCCGGCGGACAAAGTCCGCAATAATTTTCACTTTCTCCTCTGTCGGGAGCGGGTAGAGATTGTTTTGGGCCGGATGGTACACCCAACAGCCCCGGTAATAATTGGAAGAGACGGGAGCATGCTCCCACAGCGGCCCGGAAGCCGCAAACATTTGCCGCGCATACGAATCCTGCGCGAAGGTAAAGTGTACAAAGCGGTCAAACCGGAAACCGTCCAGCGTAAAGCCGCCGCATAAACCGCCCCAGTCCGCGTCTTTTTCAAAAACGCGGACCGACCGGCCCGACTTGCCCAGGTGGAAAGCGGCCGATAATCCGGCCACGCCGCTCCCCAACACCACGATTTCTGTCATACGTTATTCTTTATCGCTGTGGGCTTGGATTTGCCGGACGCAATAATCCCACATATCCGTACCGCCCACGGCCTCTTGATACCAAGCCACCGTAAACGCAATGGCTTCGCCGAATGAGAGGCGGGCGTGCCATTTATCCAGCATACGGTAAGCTTTGGTAACGTCCAGGCTGAGCAAAGTGTTTTCGTGCAGAATGCCCGGTTCGGAAGCATCCACCACCCGGCCTTTGCCATAACATTCCACCACCTTCTGCACCACTTCCCACACGGTTTTATTGGCTTCTATACTGGGGCCGAAATTAAAACTGGTGCTGTAGGCCACCGGGTCTTGCATTAATTTTTCGCCTACTTTTAAGTAACCGGATAAAGGTTCCAACACGTGCTCCCACGGGCGGGTGGCCTGCGGGCTGCGGATTTCAATATCTTTTCCGGCCTCCAACGAACGGATGCAATCGGGAATTAAACGGTTATCGCTCCAGTCCCCGCCCCCGATTACATTCCCCGCGCGCACGCTGGCCACGGCTTTGCCATGTTTGCTGTAATCTTTGGGATTAAAGTAAGAATTGCGCCAGGAAGCAATCATCAGCTCCGCACAGCCTTTGGAAGAGGAATACGGGTCATACCCGCCCATCCGGTCGGTTTCCCGGTATCCCCAAATCTGCTCTACGTTCTCATAACATTTGTCCGACGTAATCATAATAACCTGTTTGATACAGTCAAACTTGCGGGCGGCTTCCAAGATATTTAAAGAACCCATCAAATTGGTTTCGTACGTCATTTTGGGGTGCTCATACGAAGTGCGCACCAAGGCCTGCGCCGCCAAATGGAAAATCATCGTCGGCTGATACCGGGCGATGACCGCTTCCAACCGGGCGGAGTCGCGCACGTCGCCGCGCTCGTCGGCAAACAGACGTTCTTTTAAACGCGAGGCGCAATAGTTGCTTCGGTCCGAATACGCATCCAGCGCATATCCCACCACGTTCGCTCCCAAGCTGGTCAGCCAAATGGCAAGCCACGAACCTTTAAATCCGGTATGTCCGGTTACCAAAACAGTTTTCCCTTCGTATACGCCGTTAAACGTGTTCATACAAAAACTCCTTCCACCAATCAATAGTTTGCCGCAGGCCTGTTTGCAGCGTATAAACAGGCTGCCACCCCACTTCTTGCGTCAAACGCACATTACTGCCGACAATAACGGGATCTGCAAAATTTTCTTCCAGCGCACCCCATAAGATGCGCCCTTGAAACTCGGTCTGCCGCGCTATTTCCTCCACCACCGCGCGCAGCTGAACAGGCTGCCCGGAAGCGATATTTACCGCATCCGTAACATCGGATTCAAATAAAGACGCTATCCCCCGCGCCGTGTCATAAACGTGCAGATAGTCCAAAAACTTGGTGCACGGGCTGACTTTTACATCTTCATTTTTCAGCATGGAACAAATAACCGAGGGCATCAAACGCGCCGGGCGTTCATACGGGCCGTACAAATTAAAAATACGGGGCCATTTAAACGCTATGCCCGCCTGGCGGCAAAAACTTTTTCCCACGTTATACAACGCGGCCTTGCTCTGCCCGTATAAAGACGGATTTGCCAGCGCAGTGGCGTCCTCGCGCAGCAATCCGCACGAAAAATCATATTCGGACACGGTGCCCGCCCCTAAAAAAGTTTTCCCGCCATACTCGGCGAAACTCTTTAATAAATCCAGGGATAAACCCAGCCAGTCCATATTTCCCGGGCTCATATGGCATTTGGGCCCCACATACCACGCCAGATGAATGAGATTTTCAAAGCGGTGTTCCGCCAAATAACGCTTTAACGCTTCCCGGTCAAAAAAATCCAACCGGCTCTGCAGCAGTCCGTCCTGCGGGGGCAGCGACGGCGAAAGCGACGGCGCGTACACGGTGTATCCGCGTTTAATCATTTCATCCGTTACGCAGCGGCCGATAAATCCGCTGGCTCCGGTAATAAGAATTTTTTTCATCTTAGTCTTCCCACACTTTCCAGGGGGCTTTGCCGCTGTTCCACAGGGCGTTTAGTTCCAGCTTGTCTTTTAACGTGTCCATCGGCTTCCAAAAGCCCGCGTGTTTATAGGCGTTTAACTTCCCCGCTTCCGCCAGCTTCATTAAAGGTTCTTTTTCCCATATGGCGTTCTCCCCTTCCGGGATATAATTAAACGCTTCCGGCTCGCACACAAAAAAACCGCCGTTGACCCACGACCCGTCCCCCACCGGTTTTTCCTGAAAGTGCGAAATGGAATCGTCCGCCTGAATGTTAAGCGCGCCAAAACGCCCCGAAGGCTGCACCGCCGTCAGCGTAACCGTTTTGCCCGATTTTTTGTGGTGCTCCAGCAGTTTTTTTATATTCACGTCCCCCACCCCGTCTCCGTACGTCAGCAGGAAGGGTTCGTCCCCCACGTAGTGCCGGGCCTGTTTAATGCGGCTGCCCGTCATGGCGTTGCGCCCCGTGTAGAGCAGGGTTACTTTCCAGGGCTCGCAGCGGTTGCGGTGGATGTCTATTTCGTTGCTGGTGAAATTGATGGTTACGTCGGAATTATTGGTGTAGTAATTAAGGAAGTATTCTTTGATGACTTCGCTTTTGTATCCGCACAGGATAATAAAATCCGTCAGTCCGTAGTGCGTATAAAGCTTCATAATATGCCAGATAATCGGATACCCTCCGATTTCCACCATCGGTTTCGGACGGATGGAAGTTTCTTCCCCCAGCCGCGTGCCCAATCCTCCGGCTAACAGCAATACTTTCATATATAGCTCCTTAACCTCCGCTAGAGAGATATATTAAAATAAAGTTATGCAGGGCTCTTGGCGGAGGCCGTCCTGACGGACATTCCTGCATAACCTTAATACACCTATACAGGTGTATATTAAAACTCATTTAAAAGCCCCAAAAACGCGCGTCCTGCCGTCTTTGCGGCTTTAGGATTCTTTTTAATACCCTTTCCAATTTAACAAAAAAAAAAAACAAGTCAAGCCCTTTGCCGGCGGCCGCCAGCCTATTAAAAAACTAACCCTTAAAAATACAGGACAAACGCCGGAAATGAAGTTATACTACGGGTATGCAGGAAAAGGGGGATAATATGGATACGAAATTAACGGTAACGGACGCGTCGTTTGACGCGGCCTTTGAAAAATACAAAAAAGCGGAAATGGTGATGTTTTTTGCCACCTGGTGCCCGCACTGCCACCGTATGATACCGGCGGCGGACAAGCTGGCCAAAGACTATAAGGGCAAAGCCGCCGTTCTGGCCGTGGATGTGGACCAGTCGCCCGACAGCAGCCGCAAGTTCGGCGTGAGCGGCGTGCCGACGTTTGTGTTTGTAAAAGACGGCAAAGTGCAGGAAACCATTTCGGGCGAATACCCGGAAGAAGAACTACGCAAAAAGCTGAACGCGCTTTTATAAGACCCGTACGCAAAAAGCACCCGGGTTCCAAACGGCACCCGTGTGCTTTTATTTTATCTGCGGCAAATTTACGCTTTTTCTATTTCTTCCAACAGCATGCGCAGGGCTTTTACGGAAGCGCGCCCGATATTGCGCTCGCGCGTATGGGAAAATACAAACTTCCGCGCGTGCGCGCCTTTCGGCCCCGCGACGGCAATCCACACGGTTCCCACGGGCTTTTCCGGGGTGCCGCCGTCCGGCCCGGCCACGCCGGTGGTGGCTGCGGCAAAATCCGCCCCCGTTACGCGCCGCGCGCCTTCGGCCATTTGCAGGGCCACCGGCTCGCTGACGGCGCCGTACTTTTCCAAATCTTCCGCACGCACGCCAAGCACATTTTTCTTCACCTCATTGGCATACGCCACCACGCCGCCCAAAAAATAAGCCGACGCGCCGGGCCGCGCCGTAATCAAATGCGCAATATTTCCCCCCGTACAGCTTTCGGCGCACGCCACGGTTACGCCTCCGGCGGCCAGCCGCCGACCGATTTCTTCTTCCGCCGTGTCCGCGCAGTTGGTCTCAAACGAAAGCCCGTCCAGCGCTTTTAAGAGCTTATTAAAAAACCCGTCCAGCCTGTCCACGGCTTTTCCCCTGGCGGTCAGCCGCAGGCGTATCAGCCCCGCGGAAGGCAAATAGGCAAGCCCCAGGCCTTCTTCCAGCGTATCTTCAAACGCGGCCAGTTTCATCGCCAGCTCCGCTTCCGGAATATCATAAACGGTAACCAAGCGGTAACGCAGCAGTAAATCGTGAAATTTTTCTTTTAACCGCGGCAGTACTTCGGCCGGGAACAGGTATTCCGTTTCAAACGGCACGCCGGGCAGGGAGACGAGCACCTTGCCGTCTTTTTCAAACCACATCCCGCTTGCCGTGCCCTTTTTGTTGCGCAGCGGCGTACAGCTTTTAGGCAGCATGGCCTGGGATTTATTGTACGCGTTCATCCGCTCCGGGTGCGCGGAAAAGATTTCTTCCAGCCAGCCATATGCCTGCGGGTTAAATTCCAATTCGGTGCCGAAGTATTCAGCCAGCACGTTTTTCGTCAAATCGTCTTTGGTGGGGCCGAGGCCGCCCGTTACAATCACGGCGTCGGCGCGTTTGAACGCGTCGTCCACCGCGCGCAGGATTTCTCCTTTTTCGTCGGACACGGAGCGCATCTCCACCGTTTCCGCGCCCAGCGCCGCCAGTTCGCGCGCGATAAAGCGGGAATTGGTGTCTAAAATCTGGCCGAGCAAAATCTCGTCCCCAATGGTAATAATCACGCTTTTCATTATTTTCCTTTCCTTCTTTGCAATAAATCGTGTACGCACACACCCAAAACAGTTACGCCCAACACACAAAGCAACGACGGGCACAATAACCCGATTAACAACCCGCCGCTAAGCGGCATATGCCGCCCGCCGGCAAGGATAGGCCCCTGAAATGACCACAGGATAAGCGACCCGGTCAGCGTCAGCACCAGCCCGACGGCAGACACCATCAGCAAATTTCCGGGCGGCATCAAGCTGCAATCGCCGCATGCTTCGTGCCGCGCCAGCTGCCTGCGCACCGCGGCGGCCATTTCTTTTCCCTCCGACACTTTGTGCCTAAAAGTTTTAAATTTCCGTCCGTGGGCCATCAGCTTATAAATAACGGGCCACACCAAAAAATTCGGCGCATACGCAAAACGCACCGCTTCGCCCTCCACGGGCTTAAACTCCAGTTCCAAGGCGGAAATTGCTTCTTTGCGGCCGTGCCGGGTAAGTATCTCGGCCGTTTTCACACCCAGCGTAAACGCCGTAGAAGAATAGGCGAAAAAAATTCCCTGCCCGCCTTTTACCACCACGGCCCCTTCTGCTTGAAAATACAAATCACTCACGCGGCCTTCGGCGGCCCGGCTTTTTTGCCACATCTTCCACCAATAAAACACAAAGAACAGGCTCGCGGCGTACACGAAAACAAATACGCCCGTCAGCACGGCTTCTTCCCGCCACGCGGCCAGCAAAAAGTCCCTTAATACGCCCAGCGCCTCTCCGGCGCCCGCCATACACGCCGCCACCGCCCACGCCGCCAGGGGCGCCAGCGCAATCAACAAGGCGGAAGTAAATTCTTTTTTACAGCCTTTTTCCTTCGGATCGGTAATACGAAAATGTGTTTTCATCCATTCCCCCAACTACGCATATTCTAGCACTTTCACCGGGCGAAACGGGCGCAAAGTGTTATATAATAATTTTTTAAGGAGAACGCCTATGAGAGATTTTACCTTTTGCGCGCCCACCGAAATCATCTTCGGCGCGCACGCCGAAGAACGCGCCGGAGAGGCCGTCGTCAAACACGGCGGTTCGCGCGTGTTATTGGTGTACGGCGGCGAAAGCGCGAAAAAAAGCGGCCTGCTCACGCGGGTGGAAAAATCTTTGATGATGGCGGGGCTGACGGTCAAAACCCTGGGCGGCGTACAGCCCAACCCCACGCTCTCTTTTGCGCGCAAAGGCGTGCTTCTCGCCCTTACGTTTCAGGCGGACTTTATCCTGGCCGTCGGCGGCGGCAGCGTGATTGACACCGCCAAAGCCATCGCCGTCGGCGCGGCCAACCCGCACACCGATATCTGGGCGTACTGGACGGGCAAATCCGCCGTGCACGCCGCTCTGCCCGTGGGCAGCGTGCTGACGATTTCCGCCGCCGGGAGCGAAACCAGCGACTCCGCCGTGCTGACGGACGATTCCCACAAAGACAAACGCGGCCTCAACACCCCTTTTAACCGCCCGCGCTTTGCCTTGATGAACCCGGAGCTGACTTTTACCCTTTCCCCCAAACAGCTTGCCTGCGGCGTAACGGATATTTTAATGCACACGCTGGACCGCTATTTTACCCCCATGCAGGGCAACGAACTGACCGACGCGCTGGCCGAAGCGCTGATGCGCACCGTCATTCACTACGGGCCCGCCGCCGTGCAAAATCCGCAGGACTATCAGGCGCAAAGCGAAATGATGTGGGCGGGCAGTCTGTCGCACAATAATCTGACGGGCCTGGGCGCGGATAAAGAATTTGCCGTACACCAGCTAGGGCACGAACTCAGCGGGCGTTTCGGCGTCCCGCACGGGGAGAGCCTTTCCGCCGTCTGGGGCGCGTGGGCGTTATATGTATATAAAGAAGACCCGGCCCGCTTTGCGCGCTACACGTCCAACGTCTGGCGGCTTGCGTTGACGACGGACATTGACAGCGCGGCCCGCCAGGGCATTGACGCCACGATACGTTTCTTTACATCTCTGGGAATGCCCACCGGTCTGCAGCAGCTGCTGGGCCGCCAGCTGAGTTCTTCGGAACTCTGCGAACTGGCCGACAAATGCAGCCGCGGCGGCACGCGCACGGTCAGCAAGTTTAAACCGCTGGCCAAAGAAGATTTACTGCGCATCTATACCGCCGCCAACAACTAAAAAGACGCCCGTTTTCCGGGCGGTTCCGCAGCCGCCCGATACGCCGCACAGCGGAAAACCGTTAAAATTTATATAATATTATTGTCTTTAACTTAATTCCCGCCGTCCGCCGACCGCATTTTTACCGGCGGTTTCTTTTTGTCCGGCGGCACGGAGCATTATGAAACCCGAAAAAATCCAACCCAATCCGCTCGCCTTAATCCCGCTGGCGGTATTTTTAATTTCTTACCTGGCCGTCTCGCTGGCGGCGGGTGATTTTTACAAAATGCCCATCACGGTGGCTTTTGTATTGTCTTCCGTTGTGGCCGTTTGGATGAGTAAAGGCGGCGGCCTGCACAGCCGCATTGAACTCTTTTGCAAAGGCGCGGCCAACTCCAACATAATGCTGATGGTGATGATTTTTATTTTGGCGGGCGCGTTTGCGCAAACGGCCAAAGCCATGGGCGCGGTGGACGCCACGGTGAATTTGACGCTGGCCATCCTGCCCGGCAATGTGCTGGCGGCGGGCGTATTTTTGGCGGCGTGCGTGATTTCCGTGTCGGTTGGTACGTCGGTAGGGACGATTGTCGCGCTTACGCCGGTGGCCGCCGGCCTCAGCGCGCAGACGGGCATCTCGCCCGCGCTGATGAGCGCGGTGGTGGTCAGCGGCGCGATGTTTGGCGACAACCTGTCTTTCATTTCCGACACCACCATTGTAGCCACCCGCACGCAGGGGTGCAAAATGTCGGACAAATTTAAAACGAACTTTTCCATCGTAATGCCCTTCGCCGTTTTAACCACCATTATTTACGTGCTGATAGGCAGCGGCGCGCAAAGTGCTTTTGTAACGGGAGACATCCACTGGATTAAAGTGCTGCCCTATTTTATCGTATTAGCGGCCGCGGTGATGGGCGTAAACGTGATGGTGGTATTACTGGGCGGCACGGTGTTATGCGGGCTGATCGGCCTTTTAACGGGCGCGTTTGACGTATGGGGGTGGACGACCTCCATGGGGGCCGGCATCAACGGCATGGGCGAGCTGATTATCGTTACCATTTTGGCGGGCGGCATGCTGGAAATGATTCGCTATAACGGCGGCCTGGCGTGGATTATTCAAAAGATGACGGCGCGCATCCGTTCGCGCAAAGGGGCGGAGCTGAGCATAGCGGGCGTCGTCAGTTTTGCCAACCTCTGCACGGCCAACAACACGATTGCGCTGATTATGGCGGGCCCGATTGCCAAAGAAATCGCACAGCGTTTTCATATTGCGCCCAACCGCTCGGCGAGTTTGCTGGATATTTTTTCCTGCTTTGTGCAGGGCATTATCCCCTACGGCGCACAGCTGCTGATGGCGGCCAGCCTCTCGGGCGTATCGCCGGTGGGAATTATGAAATACCTGTACTATCCGTATTTGCTGGGCGTCGGCGCGCTGCTGGCGATTTGGCTGGGGTTCCCGCGCACACATTCCCAGCCGGCGGCGGACGGTGCGATGGAAGCCTAGTTTCGTCCGGCGTACAATTTTGATAGAATGAAAGGAGAAAGATTTACGCGCTCGTAGTTCAATGGATAGAGCACCAGCCTCCGAAGCTGGTAATATGGGTTCGACTCCCGTCGAGCGCAAATATAAAAACCTCACGTCAGTGAGGTTTTTGTTTTTGCGCGAGAAGCGGGCCAACTGCTTGGCCCGCGCCGGGAGGAGAAGACCGGAGCGATGTTTTTGTTTGAAGCCGCAGGCTGAAAGGCAAAAACCGCGAGGTCCGGCCCGAAAGCAATTTCCGTCAGAAAATTAACGGCAGGGACCCGTTTCCGGCATAAACAAAAACCCCGCTTAACAACGGAGTTTGTAAATATCAAAAATTATTCCGTTCTACAGCGAACAAAAGAACGCAACCAAAAACGGAACTGAAAAATCCAGCGTTACGCCGTGCACAATGGCCAGAAAAGTCATATCCTTTCCCGAGTAGCGCGCAATCACGGGCAAGGTCGCATCCATAGACGTTACGCCTCCCGCCGCCACCGGCGCAAATTTGCCGAAAAACCGCACCAGCAAGGGCGCAAAAAGCAGGGTAAACATTTCGCGTATCATATTGGACAGCAAGGCCACCGTGGCCAATGCACCCGCCGCCTGCGCGCCCAGTACGGGTTCTTTGAGACGGGCAATTAAAATGGACGAGAGCGAATAATATCCAAACCCGCTCCCCACGGCCAGGCACTCGCTCCAGCTCCAGCGCGTAATAAATACCGAAGCCGCCAGCGCGCCCAGCAAAGTTCCCGCCGCCGTGCCCGCGGGCAACAACAGCCAGCGCAGTTTGACGGAGCGTAAAATTTCTTTCAGTTTTGCGTCGCTTCCCAGGCTGACGCCCACTTCCAGCATCAGCAAATACAGCGCCGCCAGCGGCAGCAATCCGCCGCGCAAAAATTCAGGCAGTTCGGGCCGCGTCCCCAGCCAGCACCCCGCTGTAAAAAACCCCAATACGGCCAGGCTGGATTTCATCGGCTCCCCCGCTCCAGCAGTTTCTTATACATCCACGCCCCCACGGCTATGCTCCCCGCGGCGGCCGACAGCGAAAGCGCCAGCGCCTCCGCGCCCACCGCCGACAGATTAGCCAAAAGCTCCCGGTTCCCGCCTACGCCAATGCCCATCAAAAACAGCAATACGTATACCGTGCCCGAAACGCTTTTTCCGGCCCACAGCGTCCAGCGGCGGCCGCGCGCCAGAAAGCCGATAAAAAGCCCTGCAAATAAAGTTCCAATCAGTGTAATCATCATTCTCCGCCAGAAAAGTCCCCGTCCAAGCGGGCGGGGAGCGTATATATTATGATACCAATAACGGCGGCGGCCGTCCAATACGCATAAAAAGGCCCGCCGGAAAGCGGGCCTTTTCAGCAGGAATATCTTACAAATACAGCAGTTTAAAGCCGATGCTCACGCCCCAGTCCTTGGTTTTCCAGTTTCCGGCGGCGTGCGTGCTGGCGTTTACATAAAACGCCGTTCCGTCGTTTACCAGCGTGCCGATTTCCAGCTCCGGGATAAACTCCGCCATTCCGCTGTGCTCGTAATCCATATAATAATACAGATTGGTCAGCACCCACCACTGGTTGGGCGACGTATAACCGATGTTGGCGCGCAGACGGCCCATATTAATATCGTCGCGGGCGTGGTCTCCCACCACGGAAACATAATGCTTATATCCCGCGGCGGCATAAAACCCGTCCAGAAACGACATCAGTACAAACGCCGACGGACTGGCCTGCAGTTTGCCCGCTCCGAGCCGTTTGTCGGTGGCGGTAGGCAGAATAAACTCCATCTTGGCGCCAAACCCGAACAGTCCGTCCTCTTCCGGGTGAAACCAGGACACGTTAGCCAACATATCGCCCAGCCCGCTTACGGATTTCTCCGGCGACTCATAACGCGAAAGCGGCACCTCCACGCCCCAGTTGTACTGCTCGTTAATCACGCGGTAGGTTTTAAGCGTTACCTGGCTGACGGAAACGCCGCCGCTGTCGTCAATGACGGTGGTAGCGGGATTGACTTCAAACGTAGTGATGTTTTCCGTAGGCACTACGCCGTAATGATACGTCCGCTGGATTTGCGCGCACAAGGGCGCAGCCGCCAGCAGCAGCACTCCCAACACAGCCCATTTTCGCATAAATTCCCCCATAGCTTGCGAAGTATAATCTTACTCTACCTGTCTTTTGTCTAAAAATCAAGTCCGCCGGGACGGATTTACTTTTTTACCTGGCAGACGTCGGACGTTTTATCCGGGCACGGGGCGGGCCCTTTACGCACAACCGGGCGCGCCGAAAACAGCAGAAACCGCCCCCCGGTGCTGAGCGTGGAGGCAAAAATCTCCCCGCCGCGCACGCGCAAAAGCGAATCGGCGCCGTAGTAGGTGTCGCCGTCTTTGCCAAACTGGGCCTTGCCGCCGAACATATAGGCAAAAGTGGTGTTTTCTTCGGGGACGGAAAACTCAAACGAGCCTCCCGGCGAGAGCGTAACGTCAAAAATGGTCGTGCCCAGCGGATGCTGCGCCACGGCGCCTTCGCGGTGCTGGAATTGGCCGCACACGACGCGCACTTCCGCGCCGTCCGTGCGTACGAGCGGTACGTATTCGCTTTCAAATTCCCAGCGTTTTCCGCCGCCGTTCCCTCCGCCGGGAAGCACGCGCATCCACAGTTCCATATTCAGCACATATACGCTCTCACTGCGGGCCGCCTGTTTTAAGCCGCCCACCATATTTATCCAGCGCGAAGCAGTCACTTCCGACAAACGTTCATCGCTCAAGTCCGGCGGGTCCACCAGGCCGGTTACCAGGTAATTCAGGGTTTCGCGGTCCGGACGGACATGGGGAGCAATAACGTCGGAACGGTCAAATTCCGGGCTGCAATAACAAACCGACAGCCACGAAAAAGGATCAAACTGCGTTTCGTTATGGCGGTCAATCAGTCTTTTTAACAGCATACACGGACCGCCGGCCGACAACTCCCACCAGACCGGACGGACCTCGTGTTCTTGGGTCATAGAACTGCCTCCTTTAAACCTTACTTCCGGGCGCAGGGAGCCTGCGCCCGGAGCAAAATATACGTTTACACGCCGGAAGGTTTATGCTTGATAAACGTTCCCGCGCCGATTTCGCCAAAAGCCTGCCGAACTTCCTCGCGCGTATTCATAACCACGGGCCCGCCCCAGGCCACATCCTCGCCCAGCGGCTTGGCGGAAAAGAGCACAAAGCGCATGCCGCCCGCCGCGGCGCGGACGCAGACTTCGTCTCCGCCGCCCAGCAGAACGGCCGTTTTACAAGCGATATTTTCGCCCCCTTCTTCAAACGCGCCGGTGCCTTCTAAAATATAGGCAAATACGGTGTTGCCTTTGGCAACGGGCAGCCGGAATTCGGCCCCGGCGGCAAGCGTTACGTCCAACAGCGTGGTCTTTACATATTCCCCCTGAAACACGCCTTCGGTTTGGCCGAACGAGCCCGAAATTACGCGCACTTCGGCGCCGTCCACCGCAACAACCGGAATTTTATCGGCGCGCAAATCGCGGTAAGCCGGGTCCGCCATTTTATCCTTTTGGGGCAGGTTAATCCACAGCTGCAGGCCCAGCATCCGCCTGGCGGGGCGGGGCATTTCCTGGTGGATAATGCCGCTTCCGGCGGTCATCCACTGGCAGGCGCCGTCGGTAATTTTCCCTTTGTTGCCCATACTGTCCTGGTGTTCAATACACCCCGACACCAAATAGGTAACGGTTTCAATCCCCCGGTGCGGATGGAACGGAAATCCTTTTGTGTAATCGTCCGGGTTGGTGGAATCAAACGCATCCAGCATTAAAAACGGATCAAAATTCCGTACGGTGTCGCGCCCGAGCACGCGCACCAGTTTCACGCCGGCGCCGTCCTGCTGCGCAGAACCGCGCACCAGCTCTTTTACTTTTCTTACGGTTTTCATAAACTCCCCCCTGTACTGTCCTTCTTCTACTTATTTTACACTATCCATTCTCCCCGGCCGCCCCGGGAAATGTACTAGTTCATTTCCCCGGTGTACAGGCCGGAGCCGTTAAAAGAAACCGTAAAAACAAAAAAAATCCCCACGCGGCTGTAGCGCGGGGGAGCAGTAAAAAAGTAAATGCGTAGCGGTCAGCGCATGTCTTTACCCAGTTTGGCGCGCAGTTCCTGAATGCGCTCCTGGATATAATTGGCGGCTTCTACCGACAAGGGGGATTGCTTCCCCTGCAAAATATGCAGCGAAAGAGCCCGCTCAAACCACAGCAGGGCTTTTTCGTCGTCCGGCGGAACGCCGTGGCCGGCGGCGTACATTTCGGCGGCCTGCAGCATCACCCCGCAGTCCGCGCCGGCATTCGCCACCGCCACCGTCCATTTAAAAGCCAAAGGGTAGTATTCTTCGCCCTCGTCCTGGTAAAGCATTAGGAGTTTATAGCGCGCTTCTTCATCGCCGTTGTCCGCTTCGCGGTCCCACTGCCGGTAGAGTTCGCGGCGGCGGGCGGCGAAATCAAAGAACCGCTTCACGCGCTCCCAAAACGAGGCCCATTCCCATGCCATAATTTCGTTCTCCTTTGTAGATATTGTACACTATATAATTATATTTCGCCAGGGAGACTCCGCTTATGATTACCATCGCTACCGCACCCGTCAAAACATACCTGTCAAAATCTAAAATACCGGGGTTTGATTACGTGATTAACCCCTATATCGGATGCCCGCACAAATGCGTATACTGCTACGCCGAATATATGCGCAAGTTCACGGGCCACTCCGAAGAATGGGGCGAATTTTTGGACGTCAAAGTCTGCGAAGTTCCGCTCCGTCCGGCCAAGCTGTTCCGCACCCGCGTGATGCTCAGTTCCGTTACGGACCCGTATAACCCCTACGAGAAACAATACGAACTGACCCGCCGGTTAATCAAACAGCTGGTCGTCTGTCAGGCGCAAGTCTACGTGCTGACCAAATCCGCACTGGTGCTGCGCGACCTGGATTTATTCAAACAAATCCCGTACTGCGAAGTGGCTTTTTCTTTTTCGTCAGCAGACGACGCGTTCCGCCAGCTGGCCGAGCCGGGGGCTTCTTCCGTTTCCGAAAAAACGGAAGCTTTAAAAATCCTGCACGAAGCCGGCATACACACGGCGGTGATGGGGGCGCCGCTGTTTCCGGAACTCAGCGACTGGAAACAAATCATCGCGCTCACGCGCCCGTACACGGACCGCTACGGCTTTGACAGCCTGAATATGCGCCCGGCGTACCAGCGAAAAGTGATGTCTTTCATCGCCGCGCATTATCCGCATCTGCTGGCGCTGTACGGGGATATTTTCCTGCAGGAAGAACCCACGGATTACTGGAGCAAACTGGGCGAAGAAATACGGGACTACTGCCGCGCCGAGGGCATCCCGGCGGATATTTATTTCGGCTCTTTCCGCTCTTACTCCGGCAATTAAGACGTTTTACAAAAACCGGCCCGTAAAACCGAACCCCCGGCCCAGCCGGGGGTTTTCACAACATACAAAAACCCCGCCTTAAAAGACGGGGTTTTTAAGATTAAGCTTCTTCGTTGGGCGGGTCGTCAAAACCCATTTTCCAGGTGCAGACAAATCCGCCCGCCATCGCCACGGCAAAGCCAAGCGCGTAAAACAGCACGCTGTGCAGGTTGGACAGGGCCAAAAACAACACCACGCCGGAAACGCCGAACGGAATGGCCGCCGTTACGTGGGCCGCGGCAATCACCGCGCCGCCCAGGGCGGCCCCCACGCACGCGCCGATAAACGGTTTGAAAAGCGGCAGCGTAACGCCGTAAATAAGCGGTTCGCCAATGCCCAGCACGCCCACCGGCAAAGCGTTTTTGACAATGGTTTTAAGCCGGGTGTTTTTCGTTTTCCACAATACGGCCAGTCCGGCGCCCACCTGCCCCGCGCCCGCCATACATAAAATCGGAAACAGCGGATTGCCGCCCAGCGTATTCATCAGCTGCTGGTGAATCGGCACCAGGCTTTGGTGAATGCCCAGCATAACAAGCGGCAGGAACGTGCCGCCCAGCACCGCGCCCGCCAGCACGCCGCCGTGTTTAAGCGCGTTTTGCGTCTGCACGGCCAGCTGGTCGGAAAGCCAACCGGCCAGCGGCTGGATAAGCGCCAGCGACACAAAGCCCACCGCTAAAATGGTAACCGTCGGCGTGATGAACATCTCCGCGCTGCCCTTGATACGCGCGCGCAGGAATTTTTCAAACCAGCTGCCCGCCCAGCATACCAGCAGTACGGCAATCACGCCGCCTTTGCCCGGCACCAGCGCATTGCCAAACAGCGTTACGTCGGCCAGCGCGGCCATATTCAAAATACCCGCAAACGCCACGCCCAGCGAAGGCGTACCGCCGAACTCTTTGTTGGCGTTATAACCCACAATGGCGTTTAAGTAGAAAAAAATCCCGTTGCCAAACACCGCCAGCAGCCCCGTGGTATTGGGGTCTCCGGCCAGCAGGGTTTTGGACAAAATATTATTAATCCCCAAAATCAGCCCGCAGCCGATATACGCCGGGATAAGCGGCAGAAAAATGTTGCCGATAATCGCGCAGACGCGGCTTAAACGGCTGGAGTATTTTTTCCGCACGGCGGCTTTGTTTTCTTTGGTTTCGCCCACGGAAGGCTCCGGCGCCGGCATATACACGCCGGACAGATTCAGCGGAGCAAACGCGTGGCGTTCGTTAAAATACGCGGTCAGTTTGTTGGCGGTGGAAGGGCCGACAATCAGCTGATGCTGGGAGCCGGAATAAAAATATCCCGCCACGTCTTTTACGCGGCGCAGGGCGTTCGGGTCCACCAGCGCCTCATCTTTGACCGTAAAACGAAGGCGCGTCATGCAGCAGCCCAGCGTGGTGATATTTTCCGCCCCGCCCGCCGCGGTCAAAATTCCTTCGTACATCGCTTTTAAATCTGCCGGCATTTACTCCTCCGTTTGAATAAATTCCCACCGGCCCTGGCCCGAATGGTAACGTTCCAGCCGTCCGGTATCAATATGAAAATACATCCCTTCCAAATTCAGGCCGTTTTCCCGCATCGCGCGCGCGATAAATTCAAGGCCGCTCAGGCGCGCCAATTGGTCCAGCACGTTGTTTTTAACGGCGTCCGCGTAGCTGTCCCCCCGGTAACGCGCGCCGCAGCCGCCCAGCCACGCGCTTATTTCCGCGGGCAGGCCCGCCAGGTCTTTGAGTTTGGCCACGGCGTTGCAGTCGCTGTGCCCCAAAACGATGATATTTTGCACCTGTAAATGTTCCGCCGCAAAGCGCAGGGAAGCCATCATGGAAGCATCGGAAGGGTCAATTTGGTTTAACATATTGCGGTGTACGCAGATATGGCCGTCGTTCGTAGCAAAAATAGCTTCCGGGCAGACGCGGCTGTCAAAACAGCTTACCACCATGGAGTGGGGACGTTGGGTATTGGCGATTTGTTCCGCGCGCAAAGCGCAAAAACCTTTACGCGGCGGATTTCCTTCAAAAAAATGGCGGTAGCCTTCTATCAGCTGGCGGAACCCGTCATTGGGATAAGTAGTTTCACTCATTCTTTTATTTTAGCAGTTTACAAAGCCTCCGGCGCATATTCTCTCCGTCTTCCGGCGGGGGCGGCGCGCGCCCCGCGTCCGCGGCCCGTAAAAAAGCCCCGCTCTTCAGAGCGGGGCTTTAAATCCAGTTACACGCTTGTCTTATTTGGAAAGGTGTTTGGAAAGGTATTTGCTCATATCAAACATGCTGATCTGTTTCTTGCCTTCAAAAATGGCGGCCAGTTTGGCGTCGGAATTGATCATGCGTTTGTTTTTGGCGTCCTGCAAGCCGTTCTTTTTAATGTAATCCCACATTTTTTTAACGACTTCGGTGCGCGGAAGGGCGGCGGAACCCACCACGGCCGCGAGTTCGGCGCTGGGGGTCAAAGGCGCCATAAATTTTGCATTTGCTTTTGCCATATTGCTAATTCTCCTGTTGTCTTGATACGTATAATATCGTTTCTTAGATTTTATTATATTTGGAGCCCGATTGTAAGGGGTGTCCCCGCAAAGGGGCTCCGTACGGCGTAAATCCAGGTTCGGCGCGGCGCGTTATTTCACTTTCGGCGCGGCGGCCAGAACTTCCTTGGAGCAACCGTCTTCGTACTTTTTAAAGTTCTCAATAAACGACTTGGCCAAGGACTCATATTTTACCATATATTCTTCTTTATTGGCCCAAGAGTTCACCGGGTTTAAAATGTCGGACGGGACGCCTTCGCAGGAAGTCGGAATCTGGAAGCCGAACACCGGGTCGGTGATAAAATCAACTTTGGCCAGTTTTCCGTCCAGCGCGGCGTTTAAGAGCGCGCGGGTGTATTTGATGCTGATGCGGTGGCCGACGCCGTACGGGCCGCCGATCCAGCCGGTGTTTACCAGCCAGCAATCCACATTGTGCTCTTTAATTTTCTTTTTGAGCAGCTCCGCATACACGGACGGGTGCAGCGGCATAAACGGGCCGCCGAAGCAGGTGGAAAAAGTGCTGGTGGGCTCTTTTACGCCTTTTTCGGTGCCGGCCACTTTGGCGGTGTATCCGCTGATAAAGTGGTACAGGGCCTGGTCCGGGGTCAGCTTGGAAATGGGCGGCATCACGCCGAAAGCGTCGCAGGTAAGGAAGATGATGTTCTTCGGGTGCGCGGCGCGTTTGCTTTCCACCGCGTTTTCAATAAAGTTAAGCGGATAGCAGGCGCGGGTATTTTCGGTCAGCGAGTCGTCGTCCAAATCCAGCTTGCCGGTTTCCGGGTCAAACACCACGTTTTCCAACACGGTGCCGAAGCGGTGGGTGGTGGAATAAATCTGCGGTTCGGCATCCTGGCTCAGTTTAATTACTTTGGCGTAGCAGCCGCCTTCAAAGTTAAACACGCCGTCATTGTCCCAGCCGTGTTCGTCGTCGCCGATGAGGCCGCGGGTAATGTCGGCGGACAGCGTGGTCTTGCCGGTGCCGGAGAGGCCGAAGAAAATGGCGCTGTCGTCTTTATCGCCCACGTTGGCGGAGCAATGCATGGTCATAATGCCTTTCTGCGGCAGCAGGAAGTTCATTACGGTAAACAGGGCTTTTTTGTTTTCGCCGCCGTACTCGGAGCCGATGACCAGAATCACCTTTTTCTCAAAGTTAATCAAAATGGCGGTTTCGGACACGGTGCCGTCGGTGGTCGGGTCCACTTTCATTTTGGGCAGGCAGATGAGCGTAAAATCGGGCCGGAAAGCTTTTAATTCTTCCTGCTTGGGCTCAATGAACATATTTTTAACAAACATATTCGTCCACGCGCATTCGGTAATAGCGCGCACTTTCAGGCGGGAAGCTTCGCTGGAGCCCACGTAAGCGTCGCGCGCGAACAAATCTTTATCCTGCACGTAGGCCTGCACTTTGGCGAAAATTTTATCAAAGTATTCGGGCTTGATGCCTTTGTTGCTTTTGTTGTAGAAGAGTTTGCCTTCAATGTCTTTGGTTTCCACAAAATAGCGGTCGTTGGGGCTGCGGCCGGTATGTTTGCCGGTGCTGACGCACAGCGGGCCGCCGTAAACGATGTTGGATTCGCCGCGCGAGAGCGATTCCTGGTACAGGGCCGGGGTGGAATAGTTCCAGTAGACGGTTTTATCCGTTTTAATGCCGACGTGTTCAAGGCCAAAGTCCGGTTTAAAGAAATCCGGTTTTGCATTCAGTGTTTTCATTGTTAATCCCTCGCAACTAATTTATCCCCGATTTTAATTTCGTTCGGAGCGTTTTTATCAAGCGCCCAGCGGATGCGGCGCATCCCCTCCACGATGGAGGCTTTATCCGCACAGTAGCTGATGCGCAAGTACCCTTCCGCCCCAAAGGCTTCACCGGGCACAACGGCCACCAGCGCTTTTTCCAACAGATATTGCGCAAGCGCGTTGGAATCGGCGTTGTAGTGGCTGAAATCTATAAACGAATAGAAGGTTCCCGCAGGCTTCTCCACGCGCACGTGGGGAATGGCCGCCGCTTCTTGCAGCAAAGCGTCGCGGTTTTCTTCTAAGATACGGCACAAATCTTGTACCACGCTTTGGTCGCCGTTTAACGCGGCGGCCGCGGCGGCTTCGGACAAATCGCTGTTGCAGGACGTACTCTGCGCCTGCATACGGCCCATCGCGCCGATGAGTTCTCTGTTGGCGCACACGGCCCAGCCGATGCGAAGCCCCGTCAGCCCGTAGAGCTTGGATATGCCGTTTATAATCACCAAATTATGGGCGTTTTTGGCGTAAGCGGCGGGATTGGGCGTTTTTTTGCCGTCAAAAACGAGCTGGTGGTAAATATCGTCCATCACCAGAAAGATATCGTTTTTTTCGGCAAATTCCACGATGGTTTGAATAAAATCTTCGCCGTAAATCTGCCCCGAAGGGTTGCACGGGCTGTTGATTAAAATCGCCTTGGTTTTAGGCGTTACGGCTTTTAAAATCTGCTCGGCGCGGACGTGAAGCCCCCTGCCGGCCTCCGGCCGCACGATAACGGGCGTTCCCCCCGCCATACGCACCATTTCCGGGTAGCTGACCCAATACGGGGCCGGGAACACCACTTCATCCCCCGCGTCCACCGCGGCCAGCAGGAAATTAAACAGCGCCTGTTTCGCACCCGCCGACACCAGCACATTCGCGGGTTCGTAGCGGCGGCCGTAATGTTTTTCGGTATAATCCAGCACGGCCTTTTTCATTTCCGGCGTACCGGAGGAAGGCGAGTATTTAATCCTGCGGCTCTGCGCTTTCTGTATAATCGCGTCCACCGCGGCCTGCGGCGCGGGGTACGTGGGTTCGCCGCCGCCCAGATGGATGACGGGTTCTCCCGCGGCTTTCAACGCGCGCGCTTTGGCGTTTATTTTTAAAGTCGGCGAATCGCCGACGGTATTGGCTAGTTTGCTTAAAGAAACGGACATATTTTCCCTCTACGCACATTCTAACATTTAATTTGCCGAAAAGGGAGATTAAAAATCCGTCCGGGCCGCGTGCGGCCCCGCCGGCGGCGTTACGCGCGCAAAAAACTCCCCGCGCATACATCTCGCGCGGGGAGTTTCAAAGCAATTTATTACAGCGTATAACCCTTATTTTTTAAATAATTCCATATGCCTTCCGCTTCGGAACCGCTCGTTCTTTTGTAAAAACGTAATTCTTGGGTGTGATTGACCATATGTTCGCTATTATGCAAAGAATACAAAGAAGCCGAGCCTTCATTTCCCGTCGCTGAGCCCGGGGTAGATAATCTGTCTGCTGTAATATTGCACCAACCGTTACTCTGAAGCTTAATCCAGTACTGATAGTATTTAGAATAACTAACATACCTATTAAACGCCGTAAAGCTATTGGGAATGTCCACCCCAACAGATTCCGGATTATTTCCGCTGAAATACACATCAGCGCTCGGCAGCCCATTTTGCAAATAATACAGCTGGCACTGTTTTTGCCCCAAATTGATAATTGTTTCAACCTCTGTAAATCGGGATTTTTCTACCGCCTTGGTATACTGAGGCAATGCCACCGCGGATAAAATACCAATAATAAGCACGACAACCAGCAGTTCTATCAAAGTAAAACCTTTCTTCATAAATACTCCGGGAAAACGCAGATTTGCCCGGCGCAGATGCCGTATAAAAACGCCAAGCAAGACGGGCCGTGCTTTTTCCAATTTATCAAAAAAAAAAAAACAAATCAACCCCCTTGCCGGGGGCAGGGCCCAGAGCCTGGGCT